>NZ_JASNVZ010000006.1:0-166918 GCF_049311085.1 Sphingomonas sp. 3-13AW
CCTTCTGCCGCCTCAAGGACTTCCGCCGCGTCGCTACCCGCTACGACAAGCTCGCGGCCAACTTCCTCTCAGGCGTCGCGCTCGCAACAGCTATCGCGTTCTGGCTCTGAATGAGTCTCAACCCTAGGGGCCTTTACGTATTCAGGCTACCGCCGGCTGAGAGGAAATTTGTCCAATCAGCCGCAATACTCTTCCATCCATCAACGACGCCATCGGAGTATTTCCGTGCCGTGCCTCGAAGAGAAAACTTTCACTCTTGGGGCCGCGTCTTTGCGGGTCCAGCAACCTTCCGCCTACCTGTTTGCACATAGGGTCGCGAAAGCAGTCCTGATCGAGGTTAAGAACCGAGGTCCGCAGCCAGCGCCCGTCGCGGGCCACCCTCAGCAGGTCCGGCCAGTTCCGTGCTGAACTTCGCATTCGCCACCGGCATCGAGAACAGCGCCCCGCGTATAGCCGGGGGCAAGCGCGTCGACGAGCTGGAGAGCTGCGGCTTCTATCGCCACTGGAGAACCGACTTCGCGATCGTGAAGGAACTGGGAATCCAGTTCCTGCGATACGGACCGCCCTTGCATCGAACCTGGCTGGGGGACGGCCGGTACGACTGGGAATTCGCCGACATGACGATGGCGGAGCTGCACCGGCTCAGGATCTTCCCGATCGTCGACCTGTGCCACTTCGGCATCCCCGACTGGCTGGGTGATTTCCAGAACCCGGACTTCCCGGAATTGTTCGGCCGCTACGCGCAGGACTTCGCCCTCCGCTATCCCTGGGTGCAACTCTACACGCCTGTGAACGAGATCTTCGTCTGCGCGCGATTTTCAGCGGCGCTCGGCTGGTGGAACGAGCAGCTGAAAGCCGAGCGGCCGTTCTTCATCGCCCTCAAGCACCTCACCAAAGCCAATGTTCTGGCGATCCACAAGATCCTGGAAGTCACGCCCGACGCCATCTTTATCCAGAGCGAGTCCACCGAGCAGTTTCATCCCGACTGCCCGGAAGCCGAGCCCTTCGCTGAGGCCTATAACTCTGCCCGGTTTCTGTCGCTCGATCTCAGCTACGGCCGCCAGGTGAACACCGTCAGCTATGTGCGGCTGCGCGAGAACGGCATGTCGGCCGAGGAATATGACTGGTTCATGCAGCATGGCGTGCGCCGTCGCTGCGTGATGGGAAATGATTACTATCACACCAATGAGCATTGGGTGGATCGGCACGGTGTTCCCACGTCCGCGGGCGAGATCGTCGGCTATGCCGAGATCACGCGCCAGTATTTCGGCCGGTACCGGCTGCCGATCATGCACACGGAAACCAACCTCGACGAAGGCCCCACCGGGTATGAGGCGGAGGAATGGCTGAGCAAGCAGTGGGCGAACGTCATGCAACTGCGCCGGGCCGGCCTGCCTGTGATCGGCTTCACCTGGTATTCCCTCACCGACCAGGTCGACTGGGATTGCTCGTTGCGCTTCGATCGCGGGACCGTGAATCCGCGCGGCCTGTACGACCTGGACCGCAATCCCCGGGCGGTCGGCCGCGCGTTCAAGCGGTTGGTGGAAAGCTGGAGCGACACCCTCGCCGCACGCAGCATTGCACTGACGCTGCCGCTGCGGCCCTTTTCAGATGACGCGTAGCAATGGTGGAGAACGGGACCCGATGGAACGCAGCCATTCCGCCTATCATCGCCTGATCGAGGCAGCCCGGTCGGATCAGGACCCGCCCCCCACCGCGGTGGTCCATCCCTGCAGTCCCGGCGCGGTCGAGGCCGTTGCGGAGGCCGCAAGAGAGGGGCTGATGAACCCGATCCTGATCGGCCCCCCGGCGCGCATCGAAGCGGCTGCGGCCGAAGCCGGCATCGACCTCAGCAGCTTTAGGGTCGTCGCGGCGGCGCATAGCCATGCGGCAGCTGCGCAAGCCGTGGCGATGGTGAACAGCGGCGAGGCCAAGCTGCTGATGAAGGGCTCGCTGCATACCGACGAACTGATGAGCGCGGTGCTGGTCCGCGACCGCGGCCTGCGAACCGAGCGCAGGATCAGCCATTGCTACCTCATGGACGTGGAGGGTTACCCCGCCCCGCTCATCATCACCGACGCGGCGATCAACATTGCCCCGACGCTGCTGGAAAAGGCGGATATCATCCGCAACGCGATCGACCTGGCACATGTGCTGCGCATCGAGGAGCCGCGCGTGGCGATCCTGTCGGCTGTGGAGACGGTCAATCCGGCGCTGCAATCCACCCTCGACGCGGCAGCGCTGTGCAAGATGGCCGATCGCGGGCAGATCACGGGCGGTTTGCTCGACGGCCCCCTCGCCTTCGACAATGCCGTCAGCATTGCCGCCGCACGGGACAAGGGCATCGTCTCGCCAGTCGCTGGCCAGGCGCAGATCCTGGTCGTCCCGAATATCGAGGCCGGCAACATGCTCGCCAAGCAGTTGACCTTCCTGGGCGGTGCGGACGCCGCAGGCATCGTGCTGGGAGCGCGAGTTCCGATCGTGCTGACCAGCCGCGCGGATGCGGTCCGCACCCGCCTCGCCTCCTGCGCGGTCGGCGTGTTGCTGGCGCGCGCGATCACGAAGGCGGCGCCGGGCTTCCCATCGGACGCCGAAGCATGAGCGGCGCCATCCTGAGCCTCAACTCGGGTTCCTCGAGCATCAAGTTCGGCTTGTTCACCATCGAGCCGGAGGGCGTTCGCCGCTTCACCCACGGCAAGGTGGAAGGCATCGGGATCGATCCGCACCTTGTGGTGCTCGACAGCGCGGACTCGGTGGTGATCGACCGTGGGTGGGAGAACGGCGAGCGCCTGGACCACAATGCCCTGCTCGGCCAGCTCATCGACTATGTGATCAAGCTGTTGCCGCACCACGCGCTATCGGCCGTTGGGCACCGGGTGGTTCATGGCGGCCCCGAACTGCGCCGGCCGCAGCTGGTCGATGACTCGCTCCTGGAAATCCTGGAGGGACTGATCCGGATGGCGCCGCTGCATCAGCCGCATAACGTCGCCGCAATTCGCGCCATTCGCGCGCTGAAGCCGGACGTGCCGCAAGTCGCCTGCTTCGACACCGAATTCCACGCCGACCGCCCACCAGTTGCCAAGCGCTACGCCGTTCCCAGGGAATGGGAGGAGCGCGGCATCATGAGCTACGGCTTTCACGGCATTTCCTACGAGCATGTGGCGCTGACACTCGGCGCAACGGAGCCGGAACTGGCGCGCGGCAGGGTGTTGGCTGCACATCTGGGCAACGGCGCAAGCCTGTGCGCGATGGTCGAGGGTCGCAGCATCGACACCACCATGGGGTTCAGCGTGCTCGACGGGCTGGTCATGGGGACGCGGCCCGGGTCTCTCGACCCCGCCATCATCCTCCATATGCTGCGGGAGGAAGGACTGAGCCTTCAGGAGGTACAGTCGGCCCTCTATCGAAAGTCGGGCCTTCTGGGCGTGTCCGGCATATCCAGCGACATGCGCGTGCTTCAGGCCAGCAGCGCCCCGCGAGCAGCGGACGCGATCGAGTTGTTCGTCTGGCGCATCGTGCGTGAGATCGGCGCGCTGATCGCCACCATGGGCGGGATCGACGCGCTCGTGTTCACGGGCGGCATCGGCGAGAACGATCGCCTGATCCGCAGCACCGTCTGCCAGAGGTTTCAGTGGGCAGGCGTCCGTATCGACGAGGAAGCGAACGCAGAGAACGAGCGGATCATTGATGCCGCCGGAAGCGCCATCGCCGTCCGCATCATCCCAGCGGACGAGGAGCGGATGATCGCGCTCCACTGCCAGGCGCTGCTGTCGTTGTAGCGACATGATGCGGCGGCCGTCCGGTCGTTGATCGCCGGCGCCGTTTCCTGCGCTTCATCCACAAAGGATTTGGGGAGGAGACCATCCGGCTCCTCCCCTTCCTCCGTTTCGTGCTGCGCCGGGTTTATTGTTTCGGCAGCTGGATCGAGGGCCCGAGGTTTGCCACCACCTGACGGGCATCGAACGAGGCCTTGTCGTTGGGATTGGTACCGCGGCTCATCTGGATCTCTGCGGTCGCCTCATATTTGCTGACCGTGCTGACGTCGATGTTGTCAGCCCAGAACGGGCCACCATACCATGGATCCCAGGTGCGCCAGCCGAAGCCGCCGAAGTAGCTCCACGACGGGCGCCACCAACCATAGGGGCCAGCGAAGGCCGGATCGCGGCTGATGCGGGTCTCCACATCGCGATCCGTGGCACGATTCACGATCGTGAAGCTGTCGTAACCCTGCTGAAGGGTCAGTTCGGCCGCCCGATAGAGCAGATAGGTCTCCACCGTCTTGCGCGACGTCAGCGTGTTCCCGACGAAGCTCACGCGCCAGATATTGTCGGTGATCTTCTGGTCGGAATATCCGCCTTTCGCCCTGCTGTCATGGGCACCAAGCGGCTGGTAGGGCGTCGGCGTGGCACAGCCGGAAACGATTGCCGTAGTGGCGGCCAAGGCGACCGCGATCTTTGCATTTTGTAACCTCTTCATGGGGCACCTATCCTTGAGAGTTGCAGGGACGCCTGACTGGCTTGACCGCCGAAACTCAGGGCGGCTGGTCACACCGGATCGCGAAGCCGGGCATCGCGACGCGCGCGCTTGCGCGGCTCATGGAGCCATCGGCTGGGAAGGCGGCAGGCTGCACAGCGCGCCCCTTCAATGCGACAGGAACAGGGTGCACGGACTGTTCCTCGAAAAGTCCTTGGTCACGCCGCCAAAGACCCTTTCGTGCAGCCGGGAGTGCCCATAGCTGCCCATCACGATGTACGAAGCTCCGATTTCCAGCGCGGCCCTGCGCAGTGCATCGGATGTCGAATCCTCCGCCTTCGGGTGCTCGCGGACTTCGGCCTTGATGTCGTGGTAGCCAAGATATTGGGCGGCTTCCAACGCCGGAAACCCGCTGTGATCCTCGGTAACCTCCACGATCGTCACCCGCGACGCGAGGGCAAGCATGGGCACGGCGTTGCACAGCGCACGCGAGGCCTCTGGCGATCCGTTCCAAGCAACCACCGCGTTTCCACCAACATCCAGGCGGGGACCCTCGGAGGAGATCCCCAGGATAGGCGTGTTGGTCCGGATAGCGAGGCGGGCAGCAGCCGGGGCGCGGGCGGACTCATCGGCCTCACCCCCAATGCTCACGATGGCAATGTCGACCAGGTTCATCCGGTCGAGTGCAGCACCCTCCGGATCACTGGTTTCGTTGATCCATGTCCAGGACGCGCCGGCCCGACGAAGGCGTCCCTCGACCTCGGCCTGGTTCTTGGCTTCCTCGGCCCGCAGTTGCTCCAGGATCCGCGACATCGCATAGACGCCGCCGAACGGGTCCATGACAACATAGTTGTTAAACGGCGTGACCTGTAAACAATGGATATGGCTGTTGAAGGCCCCCGCAATCGTGAGCGCTGCCTCTACCCGGTCTATCGTGCCGGAGTCGTGGTTCGCGTAGAGCAGAATCGATCTCATCTTGCGCGGGCCTTCAATTGACTGCACCGCAGAAGAATGACGCCTATCCGCCTACAACATATACGTAAGGTCCCTATTGAGGGGTCGGAACGGGGTCGGAATGGTAGCGCCGGATCAATAGATCAGACGTTTGTGCCTCTCGCACCGTCCGATTCCGCATCGTAGACAATCCGCAGCAGTTCCGAGAGGCTGTGGACGTCCAGTTTTGCCATAAGATGTGCCCGGTGAATTTCTACGGTGCGTGAGCTGATCCCAAGGTCATATCCGATCGTCTTGTTCGGGAGACCCTTGGCCAGTCCGGACAGCACATCACGCTCGCGCGGGGTGAGACACTGCAGCCTGCGTTCCGCTTGTTCTGCGACGTCATGCCGGCGGGCGTTCCGCTTCAACATGACCGAACTCTGCTGGATCGCAGAAGCGAGGGCATCCGTTTGCAGCGGCTTGATGAGAACGTCGAGCGCACCGAGCTTCATCGCGCGCACCACTGCTCCAATGTCGCTCAGGCCGGTGATGATGACCACTGGGAGCGGGCAATGTCGATCATACAGGGCTTCCAGTACATCATTGCCGCTCGCATCCGGCATGCACAGATCAAGCAGGATGCAGCCGGGCTCAAGATATTCTTCTTCGATGAGACTTAAGCCGGACGAGAAATACTTCACGCTATATCCCAAGCGTTGAACCGTCATCCCGATGGCTCTTCTGCTGACACTGTCATCATCTACGACATACACAAGCATGCGTATCACCCCCGATGCACACAGGGTCGCCACAGGCGCAGCTGGACCCGTCACTACCAAAGTCGGCATTTTCCTCGGGCATTGGGGACGCGCTATCTCTCGGGACAGCCCCCGTTACAGAGTCGCTTCGCTCCTTGAAGGAACTTGACCCGCCGACAATGTCGCGAGCCTACTCCAAGTTCCACTGATGTGCATTAAATTACGCAAAAAAAATGGCGTTAGACCATATACTTCGTACGCATCTGCGAGATTGTAGGCCACTTCAGTAGGGGAAATTGCCGACGCAAGATGAGCGCGCGAGGGCGAGCGAATTACCGCGTCGATCCCTGTCCATGTGTTGCTTCGCAGCGAAAAGCGATCCGACGTCGGATGCTGTCGCTGTACGCCGTTGACAGAGGGGCGCCGCGCAGGCCCGAAAGGCGCGCAGATCTTGCGCCGCTGAGGAGTACGAGCAGGCGGAGGCCGAAGCCTAGTGCTTTAGCGGCAGGCGGCTCAGCGCGAGATACCGGCGGGCGAGTTCCAGATGGATGAAGCGTGCCTCAGTGCACCGTGCTCTCGCCGCCATCCGGGCTTCCACACGTGCACGCTCTTGGGCATATTCCACGTCCATCGTCACTCAGCCCTTGTTGGAGGGAAGGTGAGACTAAGCCCGGGCCGCCCTAAGGGATTTACGTAGAATCGCTTAATCTCGGCGTAGGTTCCGCCCGGTGCCGTCCGGAGCCCGACCACCCGCGAACGACCAGCTTTGCGGCTTCCGTTGCGATCAGCGTGATCCCCGCGCCACCCAGGCAGACGAGGCAGCTCGCGAGATCGGGAAAGCCGATGCCGAGCAAATCCTGCAGCGGAGGCCAAGCCATCGCACCGAGTTGCAGGCCCAGGGCGGATGCGACCCCCACCAGAAGCCACCGGTTGTTCCACAGCGGCTCGCGCCACGCGGGCCTGTGATCGTTCACGATCGCCAGGACGAACATGTTTTCGAACAGCACCAACGCCAGAAGCACGCTGTTCCTGGCCTCCACCAGGTCGTTGCCGCGCGCGAGTTCCCAGCTGAGCAGCGCAACCGCGAACAAGGCCATGGCGACAGTCGGGATCAGCATCAGGATCAGTGCCGATCCGTCGATCAGCCGTCCGTCCGGCGCCCGCGGCGGCGTGTGAAGCTCATCGCCCGTCCCCCGACCCAGCGCCAGCGTCACCGCTTGCGGCGTCTCGGTAATCAGGTTGCCCCACAGCAACTGAACCGCGGTCAAGGGCGGCGGCAGCCCGACCGCCGTCGCCGCCAGGAACATGCCGATCTCCGCCATGCCGGTAGCGACCAGGAAGATGGCAATCTTGCGCAAATTCCCGAAGGTGATCCGCCCTTCCTCCACCCCCGCCACGATCGAGGCGAAGTTGTCGTCGACCAGGATGAGGTCGGCCGCACCGCGAGCGACGTCGGTGCCGCCGGCGCCCATCGCCACGCCGATGTTGGCGGCATGCAATGCGGGCCCATCGTTCACGCCATCCCCGGTTACGGCCACGATGTGCCCCATCTTACGCAGCGTCTCTACGATCAGCAGCTTTTGTGCGGGATCGGTTCGCGCAAAGACCGTGGCCCGCCCGATCGCCCGCGCCCGCTCCTCGGCACGACCCGCAAGTTTCGCCAGTTCGGAACCGGTCAGCACATCCTCCCGGTGCTGCGCCAGGCCGAGTTGCCGACCGATGGTGAGCGCGGTTGCCGCATGGTCGCCCGTGATCATGCGCACCTGGATCCCCGCCCCGCGGCAGGCATCAACCGCTCCCCGGGTTTCCGGGCGCAGCGGGTCCAGCAGACCGACGCATCCGAGACATTCGAGCCCGGTCGGGTGCGCAAGCTCCCCCCCGTCGAGATCGGCCACCCGCTTGTGCGCAAACGCCAGGACCCGATATCCATCGGCAGCCAGCGCCTCGGCAGCGCGCGCGAGCGCCGGGTCGGGCTGCGGGCACATCGCAAGGATGGTTTCCACTGCACCTTTCGCGACAACCTCGACGCCGCCAGGAGAAGGGCCAGGAGAAGGGATTGCGACACTCGAGAAGCGGTTGACGGGCTCATAGGCAAACAGGCCCAGCCGGGTGGGTTCATCGATGCCGCCGATGTCGTCGGCGAACCGGAGGAGCGCCACGTCGACGCTATCTCCGACCGGCTCCCCGGCCGGCGTCCAGTTTGCTTCGTTGCACGCGGTGGCGGCTTCTGCGAGCTTGCGCACGGTCCCTTGAGCGCTCTGCCAAGCTGATGCATCCAGACGTTCGCCACAGGGCGTAAGCACCGCGCCGACCGAAAGACGATTGACGGTGAGCGTGCCCGTCTTGTCGGTTGCGATGATCGTACAGGCCCCCAGCCCCTCGACGGCGGGAAGGCTGCGCACGATCACGTTGCGCGCCGCCATTCGCTTTGTAGCGACAGCAAGCCCCACGGTCACCGCGACCGGCAATCCTTCCGGGATCGCGGAGACTGCCAGCGCCACTGCCACCAGCAGGATCTGATCCGGCGCAGTGCCGCGAAACAGCAACACGATGGCAAGTGCCAGGATGAGGACCGCCATGGCGATCGCGATCTGCTGCGACAGGCGCTTGAGATAGAGGATCAGGGGCGGCGGTGCCGGAGGCGTCTGGCGCAGGGAGGCGCCGATCTTTCCCAGTTCGGTGCGTTCCCCGGTTGCGACCACGACCCCGCGAGCACGGCCGGAAAGCAGCGTCGTCCCGGCATGGGCGATGGTGACACGATCGCCGAGTGGCGCCTCCGCCGGGAGCGCGGCGTCGGCCTCCTTGGCGACCGGCAGCGCTTCGCCCGTCAGTAGGGACTCGTCGGCCTGGACGTCGGACGCGAAGATCAGGCGAATGTCTGCCGGAACCCCTGCCCCTGGTTCCAGCAGCACGAGGTCGCCGGGCACCAGTTCGGCCGCATCGAGTTCCCGGACCTGGCCGTCGCGTTCGACGCGGGCCATCCGCTTTACCATGTCCTGCAGTGCCTCTGCGCTCGCGCCTGCCCGGCCCTCCTGCACGGCGCCGATGAGTGCATTGAGAAGCAGGACGATCACGATGAACAGCGCGTCCGTCCGTTCGCCCATCCACAGCGACACGCCGGCCGCGCCGACCAACAGGTAAATCAGCGGGCTTTGAAACTGCCGCAGGATGATTTCGGCCCAAGAGGCGCGCTTGTGCCGAGGTAGTTGATTGCTTCCCCATTGCGCGCGCAGCCCGGTAACCTTTTCCTCCGTAAGCCCACGCTCGGAGGCGCCAAGTCGGGCCACGCACTCGGCAGCGGAAAGGGCAAACCACGGCACCGTATCCGCCGCCTGCGGGGCGGGCACAGAGGTCATGGGGCGCATTCTTCGATGGTCGTCAGGAGTCGGTTCTGCTGACCACCAGCGCCGTGCCGTTGGGATCGATGGTTACCAGATGATAATTGCCATTCTCGCACTGCGCCCGCCATTCGGGCTTGGCTGCGTCCGGGTCGATCAATGTTGCACTGGTGACGCCCTGGCACGGAAGTCCGGCGTCCCGAATAGCCCGGAGAAGCGCCACCATCCGCAAATTCTCCGGCAGATCGAGCATCTCCTGCGCATAGTCCGTACGGTCGACCACCGTGACGTTGTTGGTACCGCTGGGTTTATCGCAGCCTGCCACCAGCATCAGCGCAACAAGGGGTAGGTATTTCATCCGCGTGCTCCCGCAATGACGTAGATGCCGTCCGCCACCACGCTAATTATGAGCCGCCACGTCCGTTATCCGTGATGATACGGATAGACGGCAACGGACCTGCTGCGGGTCTTGAAGATTGTACGCGCCGGCCATGACGACTTGGCGCGACGACGGTCACGACAGTGCCGGGGCTCCATAGCCTCCTGCCGCCCGCCCTCTTCGGCAGCAGGACTTTGCGGACAAAGCCAACGCTCCGGGGGAGTGGCCGGCATTCGACCACCCCCTCCTCTGCAGACTTTCCCGTTCAGGGCTTCAGGACGATGCGGCCTTCGACGCGACCCTGGCGCAAGCGGTCAAGAACATCGTTCACTGCCGAGAGCGGTTCTACCGCGACGGTTGTCCGCACCTTGCCCTCGGCCGCGAACTGCAGGGCCTCTGCCAGATCCTTCCGGGTCCCGACGATCGAGCCCCGTACCGTGATCCGCTTGAGCACCACGTCGAAGATAGGCGTCGGAAACTCGCCCGGCGGCAAGCCCACGAGCGACACGGTCCCGCGGCGGCGAACGCACCCGATCGCCTGTGAAAATGCCGCCGGTGAGACCGCCGTCACCAGCACGCCATGGGCGCCGCCCCCGGTTTCGGCGATCACCTTCTCAACCACGCCGTTCTCGGAGCAGTCGACGGCAAGATCCGCACCCAGCGCCAGCGCGAGCTCGAGCTTTTCCGGGGCGACGTCGAGCGCGACCACGTGGAGTCCCATGGCCTTGGCGTATTGGACGGCTAGGTGGCCGAGGCCGCCGATGCCCGAAATCGCGACCCATTCGCCGGGTCTCGCTTCGGTCTCCTTGAGACCCTTGTAGGTGGTGACACCGGCGCAGAGGATCGGCGCAAGCGCGGCGAAGTCCGGATTTTGCGGGAGATGGCCGACATAGGGCGCGCTCGCGATCGCGTATTCCGCGTAGGTGCCGTTCACGCTGTACCCGCTATTGTGCTGCAACTCGCACAGGGTTTCCCAGCCGGTCTGGCAATATTCACAGCGCCCGCAGGCATCGTGAAGCCAGGGGATCCCCACCACGTCCCCTTCCTTCAAGTCCGGCACCCCCGCACCGACTGCGGCAACATAGCCCACGCCTTCGTGGCCGGGGATCAGCGGCATCATCGGCTTGACCGGCCAGTCGCCATCCACCGCGTGAAGGTCCGTGTGGCAGACACCCGTGGCTTCGATCTTGACCAGCACTTCGCCCGGGCCGGGCGTGGGCACGGGCAGTTCTTCGATCTGCAGCGGAGCACCAAAGCTCCGTGCAACTGCTGCCTTCATCGTCGCCATACGCCTTCTCCTCGATCCGTGTCTTGTGCCCGAGCGCCGCGGCGGAAGATTCGGTTCGCGGCGCAGGTATAGTAGCTCCGTCGCATTCGGGCCCCAGCGTCCAGAGCCCGACGGTTTCGGTCTTAGGATGAAACGGCGCGCTTTGACGTTGCTGCACCGCAAGCTCAGTCTGCACTGGCACCGTCAACAATGACGCCGGCGTGTGAAAGGCCGCTGGATTGATCTCGCGCACCGAATAGAGACCTCGACGCCCAAGCGAAGTCCAAGCATCAGCTAGTCCAACCTTGTTTGAAGATATCATCAATTAAATAGAATGAGTATGTCTACTTATACGATTGAATCGGAAACGTGCGCCATTATCGCGCCGAAGACGCGATTATACCCATGCACAGACCGGATATCCTCAGATGCTGCTGCGAATCTTCATTTCTGCAGCTTTTGCTTACGCCGCCGTAGCAGAGTGCCAGGCGCAGGAGGCGTCTGTCCGCACCGAACAGGATGACCTTGCCAGCCTGAAAGCACAGGTTCGCGAGTTGAAACAGGCGGTCTCGGATCTGCGGGAACAACTGCGGATCATGAACACCACTCCGTCGGTACCAGCCTCGAACAGCGCACAAGCACCCACGGTGGCGACGCAGACATCCCCGCCGCCGGGTTCCGCTCCAACCACTGGGTCCCAGATCGCGCAAGCGGGCCGACCGCCGCCCGGGAACACGAACGCGGAGCGCGAGACGATCGGCGATGAACAGACTGGCGTCGCACGGGCAGATACGGAGCCCCCGCCCAATGACCCGAACCTGCGCGGCTTCATCACCATCCCGGGTACCGAGACACGGGTGAAGATCGGCGGCTTCGCGAAGGTCAACGCGATCTATGACACCGGCCCCGCGGGGAACCGCGACAAGTTCGTCACCGCCTCGATTCCAGTAGGATCGCGCGCCGGAAAGAATGCCACCATCGATGCCTCTGCGACGCGCCTGAGCATTGACGTCCGCCGGCCCAGCAGCCTGGGGCCGCTCCGCTTCTACCTGGAGAATGACTTCTACGGCGGCTCCGGCTCGGTGGGGTATCGCCTGCGCCAGGCCCATGGACAGGTAGGAAACACCTATGCCGGCTACGGCTTCAGCGCCTTTGCGAATGCCGACGCCCTCCCAGAGACGCTGGATGACCAGGGCCCCGGATCCGTGGCGTTCCTCCGCGTCGCCTCGCTGCGGCAGATCTTCAAGATAGGGCGCGGCTTGAGCGCGACCCTGTCACTCGAGAACCCATCCTCCGACATCACGCTGCCCGTTGGCGCGTCGGACGAGGAGCCGATGCCGGACGTAGTTGGCGCCCTGCGGGCACAGGGCCGGTGGGGCAATATCCAGACCGCGGTCGTCGCCCGAAAGATCGGCTATACGCTCGATGGAACCGAAGAAAGCCGCTTTGCCTATGGCATGACCCTGTCAGGGCTGCTGCAGGTGCGCGGCGATTTCCTCATGGCGGGGTTCACCTTTGGCAACGGGATCGCGCGCTACATCAATGACCTGGGCGGGCGGGGATACGACGCCGTTGTAGCACCCGACGGCACGATCCACCGCCTCAAGGCCTATGGCGGCTATCTTGGATACACCCACCACTGGAGCGAGCGCTGGCGCTCGAACCTTGTCGGTAGCGTGCTTGTGCTGGGCCGTGACGAATATCTGTCTCCCCTCGCCTTCCGCTCCGGCCAATATGCGGCCGCCAACCTGATCCTGCAGGCAAGCCCGAACTTTAGCGCCGGCGTGGAGAGCCTCTACGGCCGACACGAATTGCAGAACGGCCAAAGCGCGGACGTGGTCCGCCTCCAGCTCAGCTTCAAATACGACCTCGTCCGGTGAGGTGCTCGTCCACCAGTCCAGGCACTCGGGTCCCTGGCGGCGCTGATCATCCATCGAGCTACGCGAAGAGGGATACCCGATGACCTGGTTGGAGCATCTGTTCACCCGATCCCCCGAGATCGCACTCTTCCTCGCGCTGGCGATCGGCTATGCGATCGGCAAGATCCGCTTTGGGCGGTTCCAGCTGGGCGGCGTCGGCGGATCGCTGCTCGCCGCCGTCTTCATCAGCCAGATCGGTGTTCACATCGACGACGGCGTGAAGTCGGTGATGTTCGCGCTGTTCATCTATGCGGTCGGCTACAACAGCGGCCCGCAGTTCTTCAGCTCGCTGAACAGGTCGAGCCTGCGGGAAATCGCCCTCGCGATCTTCCTGGCGGTGGTGTCCCTCGCGACGGTGGTGTTCCTCGCCAGGGCGTTCGGGCTGGACAAGGGCCTCGCAGCAGGCCTGGCGAGCGGCGCGCTGACGCAGTCCGCGATCATCGGCACCGCGGGAGACGCGATCTCCCGGCTTCCGCTTCCCCCGGCAGAGATCCAAGCGCTCCAGAGCAACGTCGCCATCGCCTATGCCGTCACCTATGTGTTCGGCTCGCTCGGCGCGATCATCGTGTGCGCGAACGTGCTGCCGCGCTTCATGGGACAGGATCTGAAGGCGGCCGCGGCGGAGGAGGAACGCAAGCTTCGCGGGGGCGCCCCACCATCGGGCCCCGGCGTGGTACCAGCGATGCCCGCGTTGATCGGCCGCGCCTTCCATGTGACCACCGGGGCGGGTCGCACGATCGGGGACATCGAGCAGGAAGCGCAGGAGGCGCTGACGATCGAGCGCGTCGTTCGCAACGGCCAGCTCATCGAACTCACCGGCAATCCTGCGCTTCAGGAAGGCGACACCGTCGTCGTGATCGGGCGGCGCGAGCAGATCGTCGAAACGGCCAAGTCGATCGGACCCGAAGCGCCGAACGCCGGCGGCCCTCCCCTCATCCTCCAGTCGCGCCAGGCGGTGTTCACCCGCAAGGAGCTGGATCACACGTCGATCGACGACATCAAGCAGCACCTTGATCCTTCGATGCGGCACGGGGTCTATATCCAGAGCATCACCCGCATGGGTCGCCCGCTGCCCATCCTCCCCGAGACGGTCGTGATGAACGGCGACGTCGTCACCTTCTACGGCGCGGAATCCGACACCGCGCGGGCAGCGAACGCCGCCGGCTACCCGCTGGACACAAGCAACAAAACCGACTTTGTCTACATGGGGCTGGGGATCGCCTTTGGCCTGCTGATCGGCACGTTCGTGGCCAATGTCGGCGGCATTCCCGTGACGCTGGGGTCAGGCGGCGGCGCTTTGCTCTCCGGCCTCATCTTTGGCTGGGCACGTGCAAGACGCCCGATGTTCGGGGCGCTTCCACCCGCCGCGTCGCAACTGCTGCAGGATTTCGGTCTCGCCGCCTTCGTCTCCGTGGTCGGCCTGAATTCGGGCAGGCAGGCGCTCACGACGATAGAGCAGCACGGGTTGACGATCTTCATGCTGGGGCTGGTCGTTACCCTACTACCGCTGCTGCTCACGATGGTCTTCGGCCGCTATGTGCTCGGCTATCGGAATGCCGCCATCTTTGCCGGCGCGCTGTCGGGCTCGCGGAGCGCCAACCCGGCCTTCGGCGCGGTTCTCGACAAGGCGGGAAGCTCCGTCCCTACGGTAGCCTTCGCCATCACCTACGCGCTCGCGAATGTCCTCCTCACCCTGCTGGGGCCGCTCGTGGTCGGCCTTGTTTGATCCATTCTCTCGGAGAAGTCCCATGGTGACGCCTATCGAAAAGCTCTCCCAGCTAAGCCCCTTCGAGTTGAAGGACGAACTGATCGAGCTCGCATCCCATTCGGAAAACCGCGTGATGCTCAATGCCGGCCGGGGCAATCCGAACTTCCTGGCCACCATTCCCCGTCACGGCTTCTGGCGCCTCGGGCTGTTTGCAATGCGCGAGGCGGAGCGCAGCTTCGCCTATCTGCCCGAGGGGGTGGGCGGCTTCCCACGGCTCAGCGGCATCGAGGATCGCTTCGAAAGCTACGCGCGCGAACATCGCGATGCAGACGGCATCCAGTTTCTCGCGGGAGCGGTTTCCTACGTTCGCGACCAATTGGGAATGGATGCGGCAACGTTCCTCTACGACATGTGCGAGGCGGTCCTGGGGTGCAATTACCCCGTGCCCGACCGCATGCTGCGCAGCGCAGAGCCCATCGTCGCCCATTATCTCCGACAGGAGATGGTCGGCTCCCAGTCCTTCACCGGCGGCTTTGACATTTTCGCGACCGAAGGCGGCACGGCGGCGATGACCTATATCTTCAGCACGCTGCGCGCCAACCACCTGCTCTCTCCCGGAGACAGCATCGCGATCGGCATGCCGATCTTCACGCCCTATATCGAGATACCCCGCCTCCACGACTACAACCTCACCGAAGTGCTGATCGAAGCGGATCCCAAACAGGGCTGGCAATATCCCGCATCCGAGATCGACAAGCTCAAGGACCCGGCGGTCAAAGCCTTCTTCCTGGTCAACCCGAGCAATCCTCCATCGGTACGGGTCAACCGGGAAACACTGGACCGGATCGCAGCGATTGCCAGGGACCGCCCCGACCTCATCCTATTGACCGACGACGTCTACGGAACCTTCGCCGACGACTTCACGTCACTGTTTGCAGTGGCGCCGCAGAACACGATCCTCGTCTACTCCTTCTCCAAATACTTCGGCGCGACCGGCTGGCGCCTCGGCGCGATCGGCGTGCATCAGGACAACGTCTTCGACCGCGCCATCGCCGCACTTCCGGAGGAGGTGCAGTCCGAACTGGACCACCGCTACCAGTCGATCGCCGTAAACCCGCGCGAGTTGAAGTTCATCGACCGCATGGTGGCGGATAGCCGGACGGTCGCCCTGAACCACACGGCTGGCCTCTCCACCCCCCAGCAGGTGCAAATGGTGCTCTTCTCGCTGTTCGCGCTGATGGATACGCCCAACGCCTACAAGGCAGCGATGAAGCGGCTGATCCGCGCCCGCGAGCACGCGCTCTACCGGGAAATCGGCGAGAGCCCGGACCCGAACCCGGACGACGTCGGCTATTACACTCTGCTCGATCTTTCCGACCTCAGCGAAAAGGCGTTCGGCAAGCCGTTCGTGGACTGGCTGCTCAAGACGGTAGAGCCCCGTGCGCTGCTCTTTGAGCTGGCAAACAAGGAAGGCGTGGTGCTCCTGCCCGGAGGCGGCTTTGGTGCGACCTCCCCTGCTGGCCGGGTATCGCTCGCGAACCTCAACGAGGTCGACTATATGAAGATCGGCCGAGCCGCCCGGGCCCTCATCGAGGAATATCACGCGAAGTTCCTGAACGAGACTGGGGAGGCGAAGAAGTCCTGACGCTCATCGCCGGTGGCGCGGTTGGAAGGCTAAAAACCGGTGCCGCCCGCGTCACGGCGACAAAGAGGATGGATGCGATGGGCAGATACCTCTTCATCGGAGCCGCGTTGCTGGCAGGCTTCAGCGCGGCGCCGGCGCATGCCCAGGAGGAAATCCTCGGCACCTGGCGAGATGCGAAGGACAGTGTCCATGTTCGGACTGCTCGCTGCGGAGACCGGGTGTGCGGCGTGGTCGTCTGGGCGACGGAGCGTGCCAAGGCGAGTGCGAGGCGCGGCGGCACGCCGAACCTCATCGGCACCACCGTCTTTCGGGATTTCAAGCAGGAAAAGCCAAATCAGTGGCGTGGGCGGGTTTTCGTCCCCGACCGCGGAGTCACCTTTTCGGGAACGATCAGCCTGGTCGGGCGCAACGAGTTGCGCGGCACCGGATGCCTGATCGGCCGGATCGGCTGCAAGTCGCGGACGTGGACCCGCGTCGAATAGCCGGTGCTAGGCCACCCCCCCTGAACCGGCAGCCGTGCGCCGGTTGAGCCGATCGACGCGGAACAGAAAACCAGCAGTATAGATCAGCGCCAGCGCGGCCATCATCAGCAGCGGACCGCGCGCCTCCGACAGGATGGCGCCCATCTGGTTGAAGCGGATGAACAGGTGCGTCGCGACCGTCGCGGGAGAGAGCCACGCGATCGCCGCCAGCCAATCGGGCATCTGGTAGAGCGGCCATGCGAACCCGCCCAGGAACAACAGCGGCAGCGAGGTCGACAGGAGGACCTTGAGCGCGTCGTCGCCGTTCCGGAACAGGCTTCCCGCGAACATTCCAAGCCCGACCACGGCGAATGCGAAAAGCGGGATCGAGATCAGCAACCCGGGCATGTTGCCGCCGTGGGGAACGTCCTGGATCCAATAGATGAGGCCGAAATAGAAGCCGGTAGACAGCATGCCGATCGTCGCGCAGGCGACGAGCATTCCCAGCGCCTCCGCCGGCTTCATCACCTGCCACCCCCGCCGACGCCGATCCGCCACCAGCCGGGCGGAAGCCGCCATCAGCGTTTGCTGCAGAATGATGTTGGCTACTGCTGGAAAGACATAATCGCGATAGCCGCCGGTCGTGAAGATCGGCTGCTCCAGGATCAGCTGCCGATCCTGGCGGGAGAGCGCCGGCACGGCCTGTTCGAGCTCGGCCACAGCGTCCAGCGCGACCTCTGCCAGCGTGCTGCCGATCGCCTCAGCGCGCACGAAATAGCTTCCGTTCAACCATAGGGCGATGCCCGACCCGCCGCGCCCCTCCAGGACTTGCTGGCCGGCGTTCGGTGCGAAGTACAGGACGCCATCGGCCTTGCGTGTATGGATAAGCTCCCGCGCATCCGCCAGATTGGCGAGCTCCCCCAGGACATGGACCGTCCGTGTATCGCTGAGGTGGCGCACCAGCGCACGCGACAGCGGCGAACGGTCGGCATCGACCACCACGAGGTTGATGTCGTTGGCCGTCTGCTGCTCGTAAGGGGCCGGATAGTAGAATGCGTAGAAAAGGACGGACAGGATCGCGAGCGCGAAGAGCTCCCGTGACCGCAGGATCGTGAAGAAGGTCTGCTCGATCGCGCGCACGAAGGTCATGCCCGCTTCCCCGACCGCAGGATCAGCGCCATCCCGATCGTGCCGGCGATGAGCGGATACAGGAGGAGCGCGGTGATCGGCCGCACGGCTGCGGCAGGCGTGACCCCGATCAGCTGGTCCATCTGCAGCATAATGAAGTGCGTCAATGGCAGCACCTCGCTCCAGTGCTGCGCAATCCAGAGCCCGCCCATAAGCGGGAGGGTCGCGCCCGAATAGGCAAGCGCCGATCCGGCGACGATGACGGCGGCGGACAGCGACGTTCCCACCTCCCGCGTTACCCCCATGAACAGCAGCGCGATGCCGGCCGTAGCCACGAAGAGCAGCAGCATGCCCAGAACGATGACGACGATGCTCCCCTCCGCGCGATATCCGCGCACGGCCGTCATCCAGATCAGCCATGCTACGCACCAAAGCACCCCGGCAAGCACATGAAGGGTAAGGCGACCCACCAGGAAGGATGCCGGCGACGGGGTCTCGCGGACAAAGGCGCCAAAGGATTTGTCGCGCATCAGCGGTCCCAGCGAACCGATGCAGGAAATCGCGATCAGCAGATGCAGCACGCTCGGGCCGATCAGCATGCCCAGATACCATTCAAGGCTCAGGGTCGGGTTGCCCAGCAGCGTGACCTGCAGGCCCGGCAGCGAACGCTGGGCAACGGCCGCCCCGCCGACGCCGAGGGTACGCGGAAGCTGCTCCGCAAGCGTCACGGCCGTGACTACCCGCAGATAGGTCGAGGCGAGCGAGCCCGTCGACAGGAACACGGCCTCGTAAAAGACTTCGACTGGCGCCCCGTTAGCGGGACGCGCACCGACCCCCTTGGGAATGACGAGAAAGGCCACGGCGCGTTCGCTGCGCACCATCGACAGCGCCTCTTCCCGGTTGGGCGTGCGGGCGACCAGTTCGAGGGACGGAGTTGCCGCGATGTTGCGCGCGATTTCCCGCGCGACCGGTCCACCATCATGATCCACGACGACGACCGGAAGGTCTTCCAGCGTACCGCCCCACATCATGGCAGCCATCGAGGCGAGCAGGACCAGCGGGAGCAGGGTCAGAACGAACAGGTCGACCGGGGTTCTTGCGATCCGCGCCGCCTCTTGTCGAAAAGCCGTGCCAAACACGCTCATTGTGGCCAGTCGAACAATACGCTCATACCTGGCCGCAGGCCCTTGATCGGCTGCACAGGTTCCAGCTTCACGGCAAAAGCACGGACGTCATAGCCGCGGGACTGTCGCGTGGCGCGGAAGGTGGCGAAGCTGCCCTGCGGGCTCACATGAGTCACCCGGAAATCATAATGTCCGCCGAGTGCAGGCACACTCCCGCGGAATACGCGGCCCTCCGCCATGCCCTTGAAGTCGTCTTCGCGGATATTCAGCGTCACCCAGGGGTGGTCGATCGCGACAAGCTGGATCGCCGGCAGAATGGGGCTGACGATCTCGCCCGGCTCCACCAATCGCCGGGATACTTCGGCGTCGAGGGGAGCAACGAGCAGCGTCTCCCGCTGGAGAGCCTTGGAAGCGGACACCAGTGCGCGTGCGGACTGAACCTGCGCTGCGGCGATTTCGCGGTTCTCCTTCCGCGTGCCGGCAGCGACCTTTTCATACTGGAGCCGAGCCGCCTCGGCGATGCGCGCGCTCGACACGCGTGCGGCACGCGCCTCGTCGCGGCGCTGTGCGGAAACCACGCCCTGCGCGTACAGGCTATTCGTGCGTTCGGCGGTCACCCGCGCAAGTTCGGCGGTCGCCTGGGCCGCTTGCCAATTCGCCCGAAGCGCCGCCACGTCCTCCTCACGCGCGCCCTTGTCCGCGATCTCCTGAAGCGCACGCGCGCTTTCCAGCGCGGCATCCGCCTCCTGCACGCCACTTTCGACTTCGGGGGCACTCAGGACGGCCAGCACCTGGCCGCGTTTGACCCGGCTGCCCTCTTCCACGAGCATGCGCTCGACGCGTGAGAGCGCCTTGGTCGCGACGTTGACCTCCTCGGCTTCGACCTCCCCCTGGAGCGGCGGGATGGCGGGTCGGCTCGCGAGCCACAGCCCGATCGCGACGATCACCGCGGCCAGTGCCAGGCCGCCCCAGAGCAGCCACCTTGCCCGCCGGCTCGGAGGCCGATCTTCGGGCGCGGCGGCGATTGTGGATTGCGAGACCTCGCTCATTGCGGGACTGCCACCCGGATATCGGCCTTGGCCAGATATTCGGAGAAGGTGGGCAAGCGTCCGGAGGCCGTGAGCAGTGCCGCAAGCGCCACATCATATTCATAGGCGGTCGCTACCCGCTGCGTTCGGGCGGCCGCCAGCGCAGCCTGCGCACCCGTGACTTCGGTGACGGTCCCCTCCCCTTCACGAAAGCTGATGCGCTGAACACGCAGGTTCTCGGTGGCTGCCGCGATGCTGCTGTCCAGCGACAGGAAGGACCGGCGCGCACTCTCGACGAGGTTCCACGTTCGCAAGGTGGCGGACCTCCCCGCCTGCCGGGCGCCACGTGCGGCTTCCTGCGCCGCCGCTTCCTGTTCGCGAGCGGCAGCGACCGCCTGGGACCGACCGATGTTGGAGAACAAGGTATAGCGGACGCCCACGCCCACGATCCAGTCGGGCTCGGTCGGCAACGCACTCGAACGGTTGAGATTATACTCGCCAAAGGCAAAGGCCTGCGGCCGCAGCCGCGCCTTGGCGAGATCCACGGCGGCGCCTGCCACCGAGCCCGCGGCATTCGCCTCGCGCGTCTGCGGCAAGTCGTCTTCCCCGCCCAGGAACTGCGTCGCAGGAGGCAAGGGGGCGCTGACAACGAACAATGGTGAAGTCGGGCGCACGCCATCTACCTCCAGCAGGCTGGCCAGGTCCGTACGCGCACTGTCCTGCGCCAGCACGGCGCGCTGATACTCCCGCTCGGCCACGTCCCGGGCGACTTGCGCCTCCAGCCGGCGCGCTCGCGGGATGAAGCCCTCGTTCTCCAGCTTGATCGCGTCCGACAGGAGGCTGTCCAGGGCATCCAAGGATTCGCGCGTCGAACGCACCAGCGCCTCGGCTGCAAGCTGCCCGAAATAGGCGCGGATCAGATTGACCTGCGTGAGATCGCGCGCGGATTGCGCCCGTGCCGCGCCCAGCGCCGTACCCGCCTCTGCCCCGCGCCGGATCGCGGAGATCGCCCCGCCGGTATAGAGCGGCAGGATTCCCTGGACCGTGGGGCGGAAAGAGTCCTGCCGGAACCGGTAGGACAGTTCGCTCGGCAATGCCGCGAACAGCCCGGGAAGCGCCTCGGAAATACGCCCGACGATATCCGCGGCAATTTCCTGGAACTGCGGAGAAACCGACCCTGGAATACCGTCCAGAAAGGCCCTGGTTTGATCCAGCGTCTCCTGCCGGGGGCCGGAAAGGTCGACAGAGAGAGTCTTCTCATACTCCAAATATTGGGCGGACACCGTGACGATGGGCCGGTTCAGGCTCGACAAAGACTTTTCTGTCAGCCGGGCGGCGTTCTCGGAATGTCGGGCAGCCACTACGGCTGGCGCGACCTTGTTGGACCGCTCGACGGCAGCATCGAAGCTCATCGCGACAGTCTGCGCAGATGCCGCGTGGCTGCCGCAAACACACGCCACGGCCACGACCCCTGCCCAATCACCTCCCCACCGGCGCCCGCATTGAAGCGGAACAGCAAGTCCGGGCCGAGTCTTGCTCGACAAACGAGGAGAGCATCTCCACATGAGCGATATACTACGCCCGTTTAGAATGGATTGCGAGTTTTAAGAGGAGACTTCAGATATAGTCTTAGCTTACTTAACCATAATATTGACACCAACTAGGCCCCTGCCGCGGCCATCCGCAACAGGAGCCCAGAGTTCTTAGAATGCGCAGCCCCACAACTTGATCCGAGGACCAGGCCGGGTCGCGGGGCCGGGAGCAAATCTCAGCTCGCAGTGTCGTTCGCTGCCGTGCTCGCCTGGGGCTTGGGGTCCTTGGCGGCTTCCGACAGGGCTGCCTGCAGCCGTGCCTCCTGCTCCGCCGACAGCGAGGTGCGAATGATCCGCCCATGCACACCCGACAGTTCGGCAAGCACCTTCTCCGGCTGCGCGCGGCGGACCAGGATGAAGAGCGCCGACGTGTTCGGCTGCAGCGAGTTGGAGAGTTCTTCGATGAAGGAGTCATTGATCCCATAATCGACAAGGGACCCGGACAGGGCACCGGTTCCCAGACCGATCACGCCGCCGATCGCCATTCCCGCAACCGGGTTCAGGAACAGCAGCCCGACCAGCGTGCCCCAGAGCACGCCGGAGATTCCTCCGGAGGCCGCGCCCGCTCCCACCAGGTTGACGCTCTGCTTCAGGTTCACCTTGCCATTGGGGTGGCGGATAGCGACAACTGAATCCTCGAGATCGATCAGATATTCACGCTGCAGCTGGTTCAACTTGCTCAGGACGCGGTCTGCTTCCTGAGGATCGTCGAAACCAATCACGATCAATTCTGCCATCGTATCTCTCCTTCATCATCTTTTCGGAAGATCGAAATCAGGAGCCGGGCAACTCCGAGCAGAGCAGCTGTCGGCCTACTTGTGTCTCACGCATCAAAAGAAAGCGCCCCGCCCCGCCGGGGGCGGCGTGGCGGGGCGCAGTTCCCCGTCTTTCCTCCTTGGGGGGAGGGGAGAGGTGCGGCGGGGATGCGGGAGATACTGAAACTCGGATCGCGACTAGTTCCTCCACCTCGACTTGACCGCGACGTACAATTGGAAATGGGACAACTTGCACTAGTGCCGTTTGCCTTCCACTCCGCGACAAAGCTGTCTTAGCGTGGGCAAGCGCATGTATTGGATACGCAAATGTCCGTACGACCACACATGATGAGCTTTTCTGCTGCTCCGCGACGCTCGGCAATTCGCGCGAGTCCACAAAGCCGCGTCGCAAGAACCCCGGTAAGTCATGGTCTCCCTTGGCGAAGCGATGCGGGGCCTGCCCGTCAATTGACTCCCAGGGCGTAGCGAGTTGGCGCGAGACGCTGTTCTTTCAGGCTCGACACGGTCCCACGGCTGGATTCCGGAACCGCTAATGCGGCGCGGGCACGCGGCCAGCTCCGTGCCGCAAAGCGATTTCCGGAATAGCAGTTCGCCTAACGAGGCAAGATAACCGCGGGGCGCATCGGGTCAGGCCATGGTGACGATCACTTTCCGGAAGCGGGCAAGCGCGATCAGGAAAAAGGCAGAGCCGATCACGATCAGTGCGAGGAACTGCGGCCACACCACATCGATGCCCGCACCCCGAAACAGGATCGCCTGTCCCAGTTCCACGAAATGGGTGGTCGGCGCTGCAAGCATGATGTCCTGAACAAGCTTCGGCATGCTCTCGCGCGGCGTGATCCCGCCCGAAAGCATCTCCAGCGGGATGAGGACGAGAACCGTCAGCATCCCGAACTGCGGCATGTTGCGCGCGATCGTCGCCATGAAGATGCCGATCGACGTCGTCGCGAACATCGACAGCGTGGCGCCGGTGAAGAACAGGGGCAGCGAGCCCGCGATCGGCACTTGCAGGAACCCGCGCACGACCAAGTGGATCGAAAGCAGCGACGCCAGCAGGACGACAAGGCTCATCGACCAGACCTTGCTCGCCATGATCTCGAATGGGGTGACGGGCATGACGAGCAGATGCTCAATGGTGCCATGTTCGCGTTCACGGATCAGCGCCGCACCGGTCAGGATGATCGACAGAAGCGTGATCTGGTTGATGATCTGGGTCAGCGCGCCGAACCAAGTCTTGTTCAACGTCGGATTGAACCGCGCCCGCAACTCCAGCTCCACGGGCAGCGCGTTCTGGCCCTGACGCCTTGCGATAAAGGCATTCACCTCCCCCAGCGCGATCTGCTGGATGTAGGTGCTTCCAGAGAAGGCCTGCGTCATCCGGGTAGCGTCGGTGTTGAGCTGGATCTCTGCTGGACGCCTCGCCAGGACGTCGCGCTGGAAGCCCTGCGGGATCTGCAGGACGAAGGTGTAGCGGCCGGCATCCATGCCTGGATCGATCTGCGTGCTGTTGATCATCACCGGCGGCGCGAACAGCGGCGGGTAAAAGGCGTCGATGATCCGGCGCGACAGGGGTGAGTGATCCTCGTCCACCACGGCGATCGAGGCCATGTGGAGCGTTTCCGGCATCGCCTTTGCAGAGGTGTAGATAACGCCGGTGAAGGTGAAGAGGATCAGCACGAGCATGATCGGGTCGCGCCACAGGCTCCACAGCTCTTTGACGCCGAGCCTGTAGATGCTGGAGAGCGCGCGCATGGCTTAGCGCTCCTGCTTGTGAAGCAGCAGGATGGCGGCAACCGTGATCACCGGCCAGGCGATGAGGAGCGGCCACAGGGAGGGCCACAACTCGCGAAAGCCCAGCGCCTTGTTGAAGACGCCCCGGGTGATCGTGATCATGTACGAAGAGGGATAGATCTCCCCGAACAGCCGCGCCCCGCCCTGCAGCGAGGTGACCGGGTCGATCATTCCGCCATAGGTAAGGGTCGGGATCAGCGTCCCGATCATGGCTAGGAACAGGGCGGCAATCTGGCTGCGCGTAACGGCCGAAGCCAGCAGGCCCATGCCCGTCGCGATGAAGGAGAACAGAAGCGCACCCACCGTCAGGGCGGCGAAGTTGCCGGTGATTGGAACCCGGAAGACCCAGATGCCCATCAAGACCATCACCAGGAAATTGATCATGGCGATGCCGACATAGGGCAGTTGCTTGCCGAGTAGGAACTCGGTGCGGGTGACCGGGGTCACATAGAAGTTGATGATCGACCCGGTTTCCTTCTCCCGCACCACGGCCATGGCAGCGAGCATCGCCGGCAACACGAGCAACAACAACGGAATGACGCTCGGCACCATTGCCGGAAGGCTGCGGACATCGGGATTGTAGCGGTAGCGGTTCTCGATCGAGACGGCGGACCCCGCCCCGGTCCTCGCCCCGCCGGTCAGCCCCGCATCGCGCATCTCCTGGCTTAGCCACCGCTGGTGCATCCCCTGGACATAACCGCGCACCGTCTCTGCGCGCATCGGCATGGCGCCGTTGAACCAGGCGGCGACAGGTTGCGGCTGCCCCTGCAGCAGGTCACGGCCGAAACCCGGGGGAATCTCGATCGCGACCGTCAGTTCGCCGCTGCGCATCCGCCGGTCCATGTCGTCGTAATCCAGGATCGGCGGCTCCTGGACGAAGTAGCGGGAGCCGGCGAGTTCGAGCTCGTAGCGCTGGCTGATGCTGCTCTGGTCGCGATCCAGGACCGCGAAGCGGATGTCATTCACATCGAAGCTGATGCCAAAGCCGATCACCAACAACAGGATGACCGATCCCGCCAGCGCAAGCGCCCCCCGGACCGGATCACGTTCCAGTTCGAGCACCTCCCGCCACAGGTAACTGTACATCCGCCGCGGGCTGAACGCGCGGCGCCGCATCGTGCTGTCCGATACCGAGGCGGCACCCTCCACGGCCAGCTCGACGGGGGCTCCCTCTCCCTCATCACCACCCGCCTCCACGAGGTAGGAGATGAAGGCCTCTTCTAACGTCGCGGTGCCGCGCTTTTCCACAAGGCGATCGGGCGCGTCGCTGTCGAGGACCTTGCCCGCATGCATCATCGAGATTCGGTCGCACCGCTCCGCCTCGTTCATGAAATGGGTCGAGATGAAGATGGTGACGCGGTCACTGCGCGACAGCTCGATGAGGAGGCGCCAGAAGATGTCGCGTGCGACCGGATCCACGCCGGAGGTCGGCTCATCCAGGATCAGCAGCTCGGGCTTGTGAACCAGCGCCACCGCGAGCGACAGCCGCTGGCGCGCTCCTAGCGGAAGTCCCGTGGGTAGGCTGTCTGCCACGTCTTCCAGTCCGAACCGTTCGAGCATCTCGGCGATGCGGCCTGGGATCTGATCGCCCGGCACCTCGAACAGCCGGGCATGGAGGTCCAGGTTCTGGCGAACCGTCAGTTCGCTATACAGCGAGAACGCCTGGCTCATGTAGCCCACGCGGCGGCGGACCCCGATGTCATGCGGGTCGGTCAGCTTGCCGAACAGCAGGGCCTCGCCCTCGGTCGGGGGAAGCAACCCGGTCAGCATCTTCATCGTCGTGGTCTTGCCGCAGCCGTTGGAGCCGAGGAAACCGAAGATCTCGCCGCGGCGGATGCGGAAGCTGACGTGATCGACGGCAACGAAGTCGCCGAAGCGCATCGTCAGGTCCCGCGCCTCGATGGCGATGTCGGTGTCGTCCGCCGCAAGGGGCGGCTTGGTGACCGGGGTATGGTCGCGCCGTCGCTCCTCCGGCAGCAACGCGATGAATGCGTCGTCCAGCGAGGTCGTGCCCGTCCGCTCCAGAAGGTCGGCCGGGGTGCCCGTCGCCAGCACCGCGCCACCGTCCATTGCCACGAGCCAATCGAAGCGCTGCGCCTCGTCCATGTACGCGGTAGCGACGATCACGCTCATTGCCGCGTTCTCTTCCCGGATGCGTGCGATCAGCTCCCAGAACTTAGCGCGGGCGAGCGGATCGACACCGGTGGTGGGTTCATCGAGGATCAGCAGTCGCGGCTCGTGGATCAGCGCGCAGCACAGGCCTAGCTTCTGCTTCATGCCCCCCGACAGCTTTCCGGCGGGGCGGCCGACGAAGGGATGGAGGCCGGTGCTGCGCGTAAGATCGTCGATCCGCTGCCGGCGCTCGGCCGGGCCTTGCCCAAACAACCGCGCGAAGAACTGGAGGTTCTCCTCCACCGACAGAGTCGGATAGAGGTTCTTGCCCAGGCCCTGCGGCATGTAGGCGATGCGGGGGCATACAGCCTCGCGATGCGCGCGATCCGCCATGCTGCCCCCCAGGACGAAGACGCTCCCCTCCTGCACCGCACGCGAGCCGGCAACGAGCGAGAAGAGGCTCGATTTCCCCACCCCGTCCGGCCCGATGATGCCGACCATCCGCCCGGCCGGTATCGCCAGATCGAGGCTGCGGAGTGCCTGGGTCCGGCCGTAATGGAGAGAGACGTCCGACAGCCGTACAACCGGATCCCCGGCGGAAAAGATGGGGGCATCGGGCTCCACCGGACTATTCCCTGACGACGCGGGACAGCTTCTCGGGCCATGGGACGTTGGGATCGAGGCGGATGTACGCCGTTCCGGGAAGGCCCGTCTTCACCAGCGTCAGGTGCCGCTGGAGCAACGCCGGATCTATCCGTGCCTTGACCCTGAACATCAGCTTCTGGCGCTCGCTCTCAGTTTCGACCGTCTTGGGCGTGAACTGGGCAACATCGGCAACGAAGCTGACCCGGGCGGGAATGGCGCGATCCGGCAACGCATCCAGCAGGATCCGGACCTCGCTTCCCAGCCCTACGCGGCCCGCGACCGTCTCTGGCAGGAAGAACACCATCGAGACGTCCGACAGATCCGCCATCGTCAGCACACGCCCGCCGGCACCGACTACTTCACCGGGTTGGGCGACCCGGTACTGGATCCTGCCGGAACGCGGTGCTCGCAGGTCGCTGTCGCGGATGTCGGCCATGATCCGGTCGATCGTGGCGCGCGCCGCCTCGACATTCGTGCCGGCGCCCACGACC
Source organism: Sphingomonas sp. 3-13AW (assembly GCF_049311085.1). NCBI lineage: Bacteria > Pseudomonadati > Pseudomonadota > Alphaproteobacteria > Sphingomonadales > Sphingomonadaceae > Sphingomonas > Sphingomonas sp. 3-13AW. Next base: position 27,572 of record NZ_JASNVZ010000006.1, read on the forward strand.
TGACTGCGCGTTGCCGAGATTGCAGCATCGACCGCGGCAACCTGCGCCTTCGCGGCCTGCACCGCAGCCGACGCCCCTTCCACCGCCGCCTCGTCATTGTCGCGCTCCTGGACCGGCGTGGCACCTTCCCGTGCCAGGGTGGTGGACCGTGCGAGACGCTTGCGGGCAGCGTTGAGCTCTGCGGCACGCTGGAGGACGGTCGCTTCCGCAAACGCCCTGTCGCTTTCGCGCTGGACGACCTGCGTCTCGGTGATCCGCACTGCATTGGCTGCCTGGGCGAGTTGCGCCCGGGCCTCCGCAAGCTGTGCGTTCAGACCGTCGGTGTCCATGATGGCAACCGTCTGGCCCGCCTTCACGAACTGTCCTTCGTTCACCAGGATATCGCGGATGCGGCCCGGCATCTTCGCGGAAATGTCCACCTCCACAGCCTCGATTCGGCCGTTCCCGCTCACGATCCCACTGGGGGTTCCGGACGGACGCAGAACGAGCCACAGCAGCAGCGCGCCCGTCAGGATTACGGCTGCGACCAGGATGCGGTTCCGCCACGTCCGGCTGTGGATCTCCTTCATGGCGTTTGCGCCCTTCCTCGCTCGCGGGTGTCGGAATCGAACAGCGTCGCAGGTGCGAAACCACCGCCGAGTGCGGCGTAGAGCGCGACGGCACTCGCCAGGTCGGCGCGACGGAGCTGCACGAGCAGCTGTTCGGTGTCGAAGAGATCGCGTTGCGCCTCGAGCACCTCGAGGTACGCCGATCGCCCGTTGTCGAACCGCAGCCACGCAAGGCGGGACCGTTCGGTGAGCGCGTCCACGACCTGCCGCGTTGTTTCGATCTGGAGCGCGAGCTGCCGGCGGCGGACCAAGGCGTCCGCAACGTCTCGAAAGGCGCTTTGGATCGTCCGCTCGTACTGTGCGACGGACTCGACCTGCCGGGCACGCGACAAATCCAGGTTGGCGCGCAGCCGACCGCTATTGAAGATCGGGACGCTCAGGCTCGGAGCAAAGCTCCAGATGGTGGTGGGGTCGCTGAACAGGTCGCCGAGCTCCGTGCTGGCGAGGCCCAGCCCGCCCGTCAGCCGGATGTTCGGAAAGAACGCGGCGCGAGCGGCACCGATGTTCGCATTTGCCGCGCGCAACTGGTGTTCGGCAGCAATGATGTCGGGCCGATTGACCAGCAGTTCCGAGGGGAGGCCCGGCGGAAGCTGGGCGTACGGGGAAAGCGTCACAAGCCGCAGATCGGAAGGCGCAATATCCACCGGCTCGCCGACCAGCAGTGCGAGGGCATTGCGGTTTATGTCGCGATCCTGCTCCAACGCGTACAGCGTCGTCTGCGCCTGCCCCAGCAAGGTCTGCGCCTGGGTGACCTCCAGCTTAGAGCCCGAGCCGACTTCGTACCGCCGGCGGAGGATGCGCAGCGCCTCTTCCCGCGTGCGGATCGAGGATCGGGCAAGTGCGGCCCTCTCGTCATACTCGCGCTCCAGCAGATAGCCGTTGGCGACCTGCGCAACCAATTGCGTCGCGACGCCACGGCGCGCCTCCTCCGAGGCGAGATACTGCCAGCGGGCGGCATCCCGCAGGTTGCGCAGCCGCCCCCAGAAGTCGATTTCCCAGCCAGCCGCCAGCTGGACGCTGATGTCGCGCACGTCGACAGGCGTGGCGGAGCCACCCGGAACGTTGAAGAGCGTCCGCCCCCGCTGTCCGGTAATTGCGCCGTCGAGCTGCGGGTAAAGGGATGCGCCCTCGATCCGCCACGCGGCGCGCGCCTGCTCCACGCGCGCGGCAGCGATCCGGATGTCGCGGTTGTTCTCAAGCGCGCGAGAGATCAGCCGCCGGAGTTCCGGGTCCTGGAAGAAGTCCTGCCATCCGATGCGGGCGACGGACGGGCCGGGTGCTACGGTGGCCGGATATTGTGGCGGTACCGGTGCTGGTGGACGGACATGCGCCGGTGCAAAGGAGCAAGCCGCGACAAGAAGCGATGCCGACGCAGCGAATAGAGCCGCGAGGCGCCTGCCCGCCCTGGAAACTGTGCGGGGCCGGGTCATCCCCGCCCCACCCTGACCAGATACCCGCGCCATCGCATTACCGACGGCCGCGGAACGGGTCGCCGTCAGCCTGGACGGAAATCATGGTCCGGGAGCTGCGCGCGCCTACCCCGGAGCACTCCGGTCGGGGGTGGCTGTGCAGGTGGTCCATAACGCGCTCCCTCGACCTCGATAGATGCAGCAGGGTCCCAAAGGGGGACTCCGTGCGCGAATTAGGCCCCCGGCTCCTGCTGTCGGTCGTCGGGCGACCGAAGCATCAGCGCAGGATGATGCCGATGCGTCCGACGAACCCGTCATATCGACGCGTCGGCACGTTGGAGTTGTTGCGGGCGTATCCAGCCTCTCCAAACAGGCTAAAGCGTTCGTTCAGCCGCTTTTCGAGGCCGCCGGTCAGGCGCAGCTGCGTGTCCTTGCGCTTGTAGGGATAGAGGGACGAAAACGGCGCCTTATAGTCCCGATGCACGAGGTAGAGGCGCCCATAGGCTTGCAGATCCTCGCGAATGTCTGTCCGCGCGGTCAGCAGGGTACCATAGCCATTGTAGCTGAACCGGTTGGCCTCGGCATTGGCGTGCAGGCCCAGGAGCGAGGCGTTGATCCGGGTGGGGCCGTTGTTCGGACGCCAGAAGTGGCGGATTTCGCCCAACCACTCGCTCTGGTCGTAGCCGCTGAAGCGCCGTTCGGTCTGGTTGCGGTGCCCATAGCGCAACCGCACCGTCGTGGTGTGTTCCGCATTGTGGCGGTGGATGAGTTGCGCATCCAGCCGCGGGCGGTCGAACACTCGCCCATGGTTTCCGAACACATATTCGTAGCTCGGCAGAAGTCGCAGTTTGGTCCTGCCGTCGGAACTGAGCGGCAGATCGAAGCGGGCGCCGATTGCAAGCGGGTAGCGGTTGTAATCGGAGTTCGATGGGAAGATGCGGAATCCCCCCGATGCGCGTACGATCGCCGGCCCGATATCGTAGTTCACACCGATCTCGCCATCGAAGACGGAGCGGATGCGGTCCTGGTCGGGCGAGGTGTCCACCACGTCCGGCGGAACCACGTCGAGGCCGTAGGAAAGCTCCCCGTCCAGGGAGACGCGGCCATCCTGAGCCCAGGCACATTGCGGCGCGAGAGCACATGCGACGGTCGCCGCGAGCGCAATCCTTTTCATACGGCCTCCGAGACGCGCGGATTGGGGGGTGGGCTTTGCGGCCAGGGATCACGGCCGATCTGGATCCGCGTCGAGGTCGACATGATCGGGATGCTGAGCGCCGATTCCAGCGTGTACCAGGACCGAAGCGCGCGAAAGAGGATGTAAGCCGGCAGCGAAAGCAGCGCCCGCGGACGGTTGTTCGCCAGGATCGCGAGGGCCGCCGCCAGCATCGGAGAGCCGATCAGCACGGCGACGATCGCCTGCCAGTGCGGGAGCGCCACCGATCCGGATGTGATTAGCAACTCCAGAACGCCAAATACGGCGAGCGGGAGCATCATCGCTCGACGCGCGGTATTCAGCAGCATGTACGGCAGGACCAGCTTGCCGCGAACGCTGAAGTTGGGGGAACTGATCAGCGAATGCGCCCGGGCGCTGACATGATACACCGACCGGAACCAGCGCAGCCGCTGCTCGCGCAGATGGGCGAAGCTGGTCGGCACTTCCGAGACATAGCCGACGCGCTGATCGACCAGCGTTCGATATCCGAGTTCGGCGATCCGCAGGGAGACGTCGGTGTCCTCCCCGTTCATGCCCGAGGCGAACTTCCCGACCGACCGCAGCGCTTCCGCGCGGTAGATGACGAACATGCCGGGAATGCCGACCAGGCCGGACGCGGCGCTGAGCGCGGGTGAATAATAGCCGTGCTTGACGATCACCTCGACCAGACGACCCGGATCGAAGATCGCACCGCCCGGCGGCAACGGAACGCCGCCGACCGCGCCCACGCTCGGATCCGCGAAATTCTGCATCGCCAGCGCAAGATTGTCTTCGCGAACATGGGTGTCCGCGTCGATCCGGATGATAAAGTCGTGGCTGGCTCGCGCGACCCCTTCGTTGAGGGCATGTGCCTTTCCGGGGGTGGGGACATGCAGGACCACGCCGCGGATCGCTCGACAAGTGTCGATCGTCGCCCGCGCGATTTCCGCCGTCGCGTCTTCCGATCCATTGTCGATGACAATCACTTCGACCGGCTGTCCGTAATACGCAGCGGCGCGGTCGATGTTCTGGATCGCCTGTCCGATCGCATACTCCTCGTTATATGCCGGCACGATGACGGAGACGGGGGGCCTGAAGTCACGGCGCGAGAGGCGTTTCCGCTCGAAAATCGCGACCACGTACAGCTGGGCAAACAGGACCAACAGGAACAGGATGACCCCGGGGCCGATACCACCGAGCAGGGTGATCCGGCGCAGTTCGTCAAAGAGCGGGATGGAGGTCGAGGCCGCCCAGATCGACGCGATCGCCGCCACCGCGCCGGTCAAGCCCAAGCGCCAGAACGTCCGGGTGTTGGGTTGGTGTCCGCGTTCGACCGGCACGGGCGACGGCATGGTCCCACGCCGGATGATGACAAAGGCAAAAACCGCCATGCCGGCAAACCCGCCCATGACCTGGATCGCGAGCAGGGGGAACGGAGACCCCGTGTAGACAAACAGGGCGATGCTTCCCAGGTCGAGGATGATGCACAAGGCGATGTAGCGCACGCAAACGTCGAGACAGAACAGGATCCGCGCCCGTCCCGTCCCTGACGCATAGATCGAAAATGCGATGAAGAAGGACAGCATGAAGGTGCGGATCGAGATCGCACTGAACCCGACATAGGGCCCAAGGACGTAATCATGGGCGTAAAAGATGCGCTCGAGGTGGCCGAGTTCAAAGACCCACAGTTGAAGCAGCGCCAGTATGGCGAAGGTCAGCAAGAGGGCCGGTGCGCGCGACAGCGCCACGGGGGACGCCAGGCCGCCGGCGAAGCTGTCGGCCGACCCGAAACTGGCTCGCCGGCGGTCAAACTCCGGAGGAGGAGACATTATTGCGCGGCATCGGCAGTGGCACGGGGCGTGCCAGCCGCCCCGGCCGCAGGCGCCGGCGCGGCCGCCTCGGCCGGCCGATTGACGGTAACCAGCAGCGCCACCGCCGCCTTGGCTGCGCCGCCCTGCGGCGAGAAGGGCTCCACCATAGCTCCCGCGCGCTGATCGCCCGGGAAATAGACCAGCCACTGTTGGCCCACCGGGCGAACCCGCCGCAGTGCCGCCGACACATCTCCAGTCAGAACCTCGATCGTCGAACCGGGTTGTGAGGAGGAGAAGGAGATCGACGACGGCTTCATCTGCGCCAGCAGCAGCGCTGCGTTCTGGGCCTGCGGCGCGCTTAGCGTCCCGCTCTTGAACGCGGCCGGCATGTTGGCGCGAACCTGTGCTGCCACCTGTGCAAGCGGCGGAATCAGGCGCTCACCGCCGCCCCGCAGCACCGTGTCCGGAAGCATCTCCGCCGCGATCAGGCGGCGGGAGCCGCAGCGTTGCTCGTCGCGCTCATGCGCCGTCAGCGTGACGGCCAGTTCGTTGCGGTCGGACTGATCGCCCGCCGGCAGCGCAACGGAATTGTTGAACCGCTGGTCGGTGTCGCTCAACGTGCGGGTGAGCAACAGATGGTCGTTCAACGTGACGAACAAGGCGGTACGCGTGTCGCCGATCGGCCCGACCAACATGCGCAGGTCGAGGGCAGAAGGCAGCTCGCCGTTCGGCAGCTGTGACACGTCATAGCGGTAGCGCCAGGTGGTCTCGCGATCGAAGCGGCGGGCACCGGCATTCTCGCTCACCGAGACGAGGCTGATCGGATAGCGCAGTTGCGGAATCCGCGAGGGACGACCGGCGGCGACCTTTTCTACATCGGCCAGTTGCTGGCCAGCATAGCCCTTGTCACCGAAATAGATACCATAGCCTCTTTGAGCGAGGCGCGCCGCCGTGATCAGCGTGACAGCGTCCACAGCCTTGCCGTCGGCACGCCATTTCACGGGGATCAGATCACCCCAGAGCGCGAGCCGGTCGGCAATCGTCGAGGGTGCCTTGTCGAGGGCCATTCTCAGGCCGCTCTCCGGAAGGATGGCGACGACCGCAGCAATCGCCTCGTTAGGCGTGCATTCCGCCATCGGCCCATGGCCGACCAGCGCAAGGCGAACGTCCAGTTCGCCAGCCGCCAGTTCGGTCGGAGTGAGTTCGACCTGGACGCGTTGGCGGACCCGCCCGGGCTGGAGCACCGTGTCCGCGCGCTTGACGCCGTTGATGGTGACCCGCAGCGCGCCTTCGCTCCCCGGAACCGTGTCCGAGCTGAAAACGAGGTTGTACGTCCCGCTGAGCGGCCGAGCGTCCGTCGGCAAACGGAACTGCTTGCTGGTGTACGACGGGAAGCCGGAAAGAATTAGAGGCGTGTCGGGATAGACTTGCGCGACGAAGACGTCCTTCCCGTCCTCGTCAAGGAAGGAAGTGGAGCCACGCTGATAGTCACCGAACATCGGATCGTTCACACGAACGTTCCGTCCCATGACTCGATCAAACACGCCGCTTTGCTCGACTGCGATCAGCAGGCCGACGAAGAGAAGTGCCAACAGGCACAGGACCCACAACCTCATCTGCGTTCTCCCTCAACGCTGGGCCTGGGCTCGACCTCGAGGGTCGCCCGATCAGGCTCGTCCATGGCCGCGCGCCGCGACCGGTTCCAAGCGGAGCGGGCGCGGATTTGGCTCCGATCCACCCGGTCCGCGTAACGGTTCGAAATCTCGAGTGTTTCGGCAAACAGGGCGTCTGTCAGCAGGATCGGGTGCAAGCCGAGACCGCGGAAGGTGGCGTTGCTCACCTTGAGGTCGTTCTCATCGGCCTCTTTCCGCGGATTGGGCACGAAGTTGACCGTCGCACCCGTGACTTCCGAGACCAATTCGGCAAGATCCCGCACGCGAAGCGTCTCCGCCGCCTGGTTCAGGATCTTTACGCGGTCTCCGCGCGACGGCGGGTTTGCGATCGCGAGCTCAACGCACCGGACCGTGTCCTCGATGTGGATGAACGCGCGGGTCTGACCGCCCGTACCATGGATCGTCAGCGGGTGTCCGATTGCCGCCTCGACGAGGAAGCGGTTCAGTACCGTTCCATATTCCCCCTCATAATCGAAGCGGTTCATCAAGGCCGGGTGCAGGCGTGTTTCCTGCGTCTGCGTTCCCCAGACGATCCCCTGGTGAAGATCGGTCACCCGCACGCCATCATTGTGCGCATAATATTGGAACAGGAGCTGGTCGAGAGATTTGGTCATGTGGTAGACACTTCCCGGCTGCGTCGGGAAAAGTATCTCCTGGTCCCTCAAGATATCATCATCATCCGGAATCTTTACCTTCAGGTACCCTTCCGGAATCTCGAACCCGGCGCCATAATATCCATAGACGCCCATCGTCCCTAGGTGGACAACATGACAGTCTAGGTCTGCCTCTACAAGCGCAACCATTAGGTTGTGTGTGCCGCCTACGTTGTTGTCGACAGTATAGCGCTTCTCCACTTGTCCGCGCATCGAAAAGGGCGCCGACCTCTGCTCGGCGAAGTGCACGACGGCGTCCGGGCGCTCCCTGTCGATAAGAGCCGCGAAACGCGGATAGTCGGCAGCGATGTCGAGATATTGGTAGCGAATGACGTTCCCACTGGCCTCTTTCCAGGAACTCAGCCGGACATCGATCGTGGAAATGGGGGTCAGGCTCTGCGCGCCCATCTCTGCATCAATGCGTCGCCGGGAGACGTTATCGACAATCATGACGTCGTTGCCGAGCTGAGACAGATGCAATGCCGTCGGCCAACCGCAGAAACCGTCGCCGCCAAGCACCAAGATCTTCTTAGACATGCACGCAGCCTCCGTCGCGATCGACCCGCCCTGCGGGCAGTTAAGTGGCGCCGTCGTGACCTATGAAATGTGCTGGCGGGGGGTTGCCCTGACTATAGGGGAATGTACGGACGGCCGGCTGCGGCCGGTGCGGAGGAAGTGCGCAAGAAGTACTTCTACTGCACTGCTAAATGGCTCGTAGATGACGGGTGCACGCGCCATACAATTGCTTGGATGAGGCAACGGGTCCATCCAATTACACGCGTCACGTTTGTGGATTTCATAGCATGGATAGATCGCGCCCGCTCACGAACCACGCAGACGCACCGAGCTACCGGCTCGAGGGCTTATTGATCCTCCCGAAGGTCCGCTGATGACGAGGCAAGTCTTCCCTGTACGTCGTTGACGAAAAGGAATTTAATGTAACAAATGGATGTGGCGATGATTGTGGCCCAACAAACGCCGTATCGCCGTGGGGGAGATCTGAATGCGTGCGCTGTCCCTTACCGTCGCGCTGTTGCTCACGAGCACGGCGCCCATTTCTGCACAGGCTCCTGGCAATGTGGGGCCCTACAACGCGGCGTTCCTGAAGGGCGGCATCGGCATCGAGCGTCCGCTGCAGCGGGCAGAGACGATCGTGGCGGCAGGTGCGCCCTGGTCCATCTCCACCTGGGTGCGCCCGGACGAGGCGCGGAGCGATGGAATTCTGGTTTCGGTAGGCGACCCGCAGGGCACAACCCGCCGGCTCGATCTGCGGGATGGCAGGCCGCAGGCCGGGGATGGCGTGCGGACGGTAATCGGCGGCCTCGCGCTGGCAGCAGGCAAATGGACGCACCTGGCGGCTACCTCGGACGGAGAGACCCTCACCCTCTATGTCGATGGTCGGCGCGCGGGCCGCACCCCCGCTTCCGCAAGTCCTGTCGCGCCGATGCTCGGGATCGCGCCCGCAGTTCAGGGTCGCCATTTTGGCGGCACGCTGGTGCATGCGGCGCTGGCGGGAACCGAACTCACGCCGCGAGCCGTCATAGCGGCCGCTCGCAACCGGCCCGACTTCGACCTGGTGCAGATCTGGCAGGTGGGGGTCGGCTGGGAATGGCAGAAGCAGGCGAACACCGGACTTTGGCGGCAGCAGGACCCGTGGACCCTGCCCCAGGCACGCGGCACGGCGACCTCCGCTCCCCGAGCGCGACCGGTGGAAGCAGCCCCGGCTCTTACTCGCAGCGCCGACGAACGCTGGACCATCCACGGCTGGCAGCTCGCCGCCGTCCCGGAGGTGAAGGAGGACGGCGCGGCCTTGTCCCGCGCCCCCCGTGCGAGCGGCACCTGGCATGCCGCGACGGTGCCGGGCACGGTGTTGACCACACTCGTCGACCGCGGGGTCTATCCCCACCCCTATTATGGCCTCAACAACCTCGCGATCCCCGAGAAGCTGGCGCGCCAGGATTATTGGTACCGCACCAGCTTCACCGTGCCTGCGGAGGCCGCGGGGAAGCGGCTGACCCTGATGTTCGGCGGCATCAACTATGCGTCCGAGATCTGGGCGAACGGGCAGCGGCTGGGCACCACCAAGGGCGCGTTTATCCGGGGCCAGTTTGATTTCGTGCCGGTTACGGGCGAGAACCGGCTCGCGATCCGCGTCTCCCCGCCGCCGCACCCCGGCATCCCGCACGAACAGTCGATCGCGGGCGGTGTCGGCGAAAACGGCGGCCAGCTGGCGATCGACGGCCCCACCTTCATCGCGACCGAGGGCTGGGACTGGATACCGGGGATCCGCGACCGCAACACCGGCCTGTGGCGTCCGGTCGAACTGCTCGCGCATGGCGAGGTGCGTATCCTCGATCCCCAGATCATCACCGACCTGCCGCTACCGCGCACCGACAGCGCCGACGTGCATGTGACCGTGCCCATCGAGAATGCCGGCACCGCCGCGCGGCAGGTGACGGTCCGCGCCGCCTTTGGTGACGTGCGCGTGGAAAAGACGGTGTCGGCGCCGCCGGGAGAGTCGCGCATCGTCTTTACCCCGGCCGAATTCCCCGCGCTGCGGGTTCGGAACCCGCGCCTGTGGTGGCCGAACGGATATGGGGAAGCCGCGCTCTACCAGCTCTCGCTGGAGGCGCTGGCGGACGGGCAGTTGTCCGATAGCAAGACCCAGCGCTTCGGCATCCGCGAGGTGAGCTACGACCTGTCGCTGTTCGACAGCGCGGGAGCGCTGCGGCGCGTGAACGTGCAGACCACGGACGGGAAACTCGCCGGCACCAAGCTGATCGATGTCACGCATGAGGCAATCAAGCAGAGCCCGCGCGGCTGGGCGGAGTCGCTCACGCCAGCGGGTGAGCGCTCGCCTGCCGTCACCCCGCTCGCACAGCAGATGCCCGAGCCCCACCTCACCCTCCGCGTGAACGGCGTGCCGATCGCCGCGCGCGGCGGCAACTGGGGCATGGACGATGCGATGAAGCAGGTCAGCCGTGATCGGCTGGCGCCCTATTTCCGCCTCCAGAAAGAGGCGCACATGAACGTCATCCGCAACTGGATGGGCAACAACAACGAGGAAGAGTTCTTCGAGCTTGCCGACGAGAACGGCATGATGATCCTCAACGACTTCTGGCAATCGACCCAGAATTTTCAGGTCGAGCCGCAGGACCCGCAGCTGTTCCTCGCCAACGCCGTGGACACGGTGAAGCGCTATCGCAACCATCCATCAATCGTGCTGTGGTTCGGCCGCAACGAAGGCGTCCCCTACCCTGCACTGAACGAAGGGCTCGACGAGGTGATCGCCGAGCACGACGGCACCCGTTGGTTCACCGGCAGCTCGAACGTCGTGAACCTGCAGGGGTCGGGCCCGTACAACTATCGCCCGCCCGTCGGCTATTTCACCGACCTGGCAACCGGCTTCTCGGTGGAAACCGGGACGCCGTCGCTCTCGACGCTGGAATCCGTCCGGGCGTCTGTCCCCGACAGCGAGTTGTGGCCGCTCAGCGATACGCTTGCCTATCACGACTGGCATTTCGCCGGGAACGGCGACACCAAGAGCTTCATGGAGGCGCTGGCGACGATGTTCGGCGAAGCGAACAGCTTCGCGGACTTCGAGCGCAAGGCGCAGATGATGAACCTCGAAACGCACAAGGCGATGTACGAGGGGTTCCTGGGGCATCTGTGGACGAAGAACTCCGGCCGCCTGCTCTGGATGACGCACCCGGCATGGCCGTCGAACGCGTGGCAGATCTACAGCTGGGACTATGACACCCACGCCGCCTATTACGGGGCAAAGAAGGCGGTCGAGCCGCTGCACGTCCAGCTCAATCTGCCCGGGAACGAGCTGGTGGTCCTCAATACCACGCAGCGGGCAGCACCCGGCCTGACCGCGCGCACGCGGGTCATCAGCCTCGACAATCGCGAGCTGTTCACGCGCAGCGACCGCCTCGACGCGCCCGCGAACCAGGCCACCCCGCTCGCGCCCGTGCCACTGGGCCACATCTTCGCCCAGACGCCGATGGTGTTGGTGAGCCTCCAATTGCTCGATGGCGAGAACCGGCTTGTGTCCGAGAACTTCTATTGGCGCGGCCGGGACACGACTTCCTATCGTGCCCTGAACAGCCTCGCCCCGGTGCAGTTGCAGGCGCGCGCCGCAGCGCCGGTTGCAGAGGGTGAAGACCGGATGATCGCGGTGATCCTCAGAAATCCCAGCCGGACGCCGGTACTCAACGCCAAGCTGACACTGGTCGACGCGCGCGGCGAGCGCATCCTCCCGGCCTATTACAGCGACAATTACGTCGCGCTGCTGCCGGGCGAGCAAAAGCGGATCGAGGTACGCTATCCCGCCAGCACGGCCGGGGCACCGTCGCTGACGCTGCGAGGGTGGAATGTCCCGCAGCAGGTGGTGACGGTCGCGCCATGACCCTGCGCGCTCGCGAGTAGCTGCGCGACGCGACCTAGCTGACGGTAGCGCGTCTGGCTGCTTCCCCCTCGCCGGCCACGCGGGCGAGGAAGGCGGCGTGGGGCTCCGCCTGCGCAACCGTGCCCGCGATCGCGGCCCGCATCCGTGTGAACGTGTCGGTCAGTTCGGCGTTGCTGAACCGGTCGGCCAGCGGGGACGGACGATCCGGCAGGTCATCGAAGCCCGCATACAGGCTCAGCCAGCTCGGGTCCTGGAACGTCTCCCACTCGCGGCGCACGAACTCGCCGCTCGCCCGCCAGGTGTCCAGCTTCAACTGGAGCCCTTCGGGCGGCACGATCGCACGCATATGGTCCCAGAACGGCTCACCGGAGCGGCCATTTTCCCAGTAGTGCAACAGCAGGAAGTCGCGCAGCCGCTCGAACTCGAGCACCGATTGATAGTTGTAGGCGGTCGCCAGGCGCGGATCAAAGCCGGCGTCGGGGAAAAACCGCACCAGCCGCTCCAGCCCCGTCTGGATCAGCGAGATGCTGGTCGACTCCAGCGGCTCGAGAAACCCCGAAGCCAGACCGAGGCCGATCACGTTGCGGTCCCAGAACCGCGCGCGGTGTCCGGTGGTGAACCGCAGCCGGTTGGGCTGCCCCAGCGGCTCGCCCTCCAGCCCCTCCATCAGCATCGCCTCTGCCGACGTGTCATCGAGGAAATCCGAGCAATAGACATGGCCATTACCGATCCGATGGCGCAACGGGATGCGCCATTGCCAGCCAGCGGACCGCGCGATGGCAATCGTGAAAGGCTCGGGCGCGGCATCCCGCGGGCAGCAGGGAATAGCGATCCCGCGATCGACCGGCAGCCAGTGCCGCCAGTCGACGTATGGCACCTGCAGCGCCTCGCCCAGCAACAGGCTGCGAAAGCCCGAGCAGTCGATCCACAGTTCGCCTTCGATCCGGCGGCCATCCTCCAGCAAGACCGCAGCGACGTGCCCGCTTTCCGGGTCGCGCTCGACCCGGTCGATCCTGGCATCGACATGGCGGACGCCTGCGGCGACGGCACGGCGGCGCAGCAACGCCGCGAACCGGCTCGCGTCAAAATGCACCGCAAAGTCGAAGACGCCGAGATCATTCGTGGGGTTCTGCGCGGGCTGCAGAAAGCGCCCGTGCTCGGCGAGTTGGGTCGCAAGCGAATAAGCGGCGAGCGGCGTCGCATCGCCGGCCTGCCGCAGCTTGAGCCAATACTGATGGAACGCGACGCCCCGCGCCGGCACGCCGTAGAGGCCGAACGGATGGAAGAAGCGGTGGCCAGGCTCCTTCCACCCGTCGAAACGGATGCCGTATTTGATCGTGCCTTCGGTCTCGCGCAGCACCTCCGCATCGCTGAGGCCGACCGCCGCGAAGAAGTCGCGGATCGCTGGAACCGTCGCTTCGCCGACGCCGACCGTACCGATCGTCGAGCTTTCCACGACCGTTATAGAGGGTCGAAGGTGGGCGAGTTGCCGCTCTAGATAGCTCGCGGCCATCCAGCCGGCCGTGCCGCCGCCCACGATCACGATGTTGCGGACCGGGTTCATCCCGTGGGCTCCTCCGTTACGCGAGCATATCGGCAAAGCAACGCCGCCGCACCCGGTTGTGCAGGTGCGGCGGCAGCGAGGATCGGCACCACGCGCGTCAGAACCGGGCGCGCACCCCGGCAATGAAGCGCCGTTCGTAGATATTCTCGAACAGCACCTGGTCGGAGAAGGTAAGGTAATAGCGCTCCGTCTCGCCGGTCAGGTTGGATGCCTGGCCATAAAGGGTGAGGTACGGCAGCACGTCGTAGGAAACCGACGCATCCAGATAATTTGTCGGGCGCTGATACTGCGCGAGCCCGGCGATCCCGCCGTAGTCGGACGAGACCAGGCGCTTGGAGCGGTAGTTGTACGCGACCCGCGCCTGGAAGCCGTACTTCTCGTACCAGATCGCGGCGTTGACCTGGTGTTTGGAATTGTCCTGGAACGGCTGGTCATGGCCCGCCAGATCGACGCGTCCCGTGTCGCCCAAGGACAACGTATAGTTCGCGTCGAGACCAAAGCCGCCGAGGAAGCCGTCGACGCCATAATCCGCAAGCGCCTGACGTGCCGAAGCCTCGATGCCCTTCAGCGTGCCGCCCTTCCCCTGCTGGGTCGTGCTGACGGGGACAGGCCGGCGGATGACGCCGTCGTTGTCGGGTATGTCGTTGCGGATGACGGTCGCGTTCTCGATGAAGCTGTCGACATCGATGTAGAAGGCACCGATCCCGACCACGCTCGACACGCCGGTGTAATATTCGAGGCTGAACTCGGCATTGTCGGCCCGCCAGGGATCAAGCTGCGGATTGCCGCGCGCATTGGCGCCGCGCGCCTCGAACAGCCCGGTCGCAGTGTTGATGGCGTAGTTGACGTTGAGACCGCCGCCCCACTGCAGGAAGTCCAACAGCGTCATCGTCTTCGCATAGGCGCCCCGCAGCTGCAGGCCCTTCGCCAGCGTGAAGTCGAGGTTGAAGGCGGGCAGGAAGTCGGTGAACTCGCGCTTGGTGCTGAGGTCGCCTGCATCGACACCCGACACGCCATAGGGCTGCGGCACCCCGACGATGTTCTGCCGCACCGTGAAGCGGGTGTTGACGATACGGACACCGCCATTCGCCCTGAACGGCAGGCCGAACACTTCGCCCTCGCCATCCACCTCGGCATAGCCTGAGATCTGGCGCAGGTTGATCCCGAACGAATCCGCCGGGTTCACGTTGTTCACGCTGCCCGGATAGAAGCTGTTCTGGAACGCTTCGGAATTGTCCATCGCCTTGGGATCGAGGACCCACAGCGTCGGCGCTCCGGCAGCGGGGAGATTATACTGCTTCATCATGCCCGCGAAGACGGGGTCGTTGCCCTGCCTCGTGTAGCCCGCAGTGTACGGATTGCCCGCTGCATCGCGGACCGCGCACGCATTGTCGCCCAGATTGACGTCAAACGCCTTCCACTTGACGTAGCAGCCGGCCGCCGGGTTCACCGGGTTGTCGGTGTTGCCTGCGTAGAAGGGCGAGATGCGCTCGAAGGTGAACTGGTCGACGCTGCGCTTGCCGTATCGGGCGCCAACCTTCAGCGCGAAGGTTTCGCTCGCCTTCCACTCGCCGTCTGCGCGCAGCGCCCACAGATCGCCATCCTGATAGACGTTGTTCTCCGAAGATATGGTCTTGAGGCCATAGCGCGAGACGTCACCCGTCTGGTCCAGGAACGCCTGGGAGAAGGAGAAGACGGGGCGGCCGCTGGTATAGTCGACCGTCGCATCCTGGCTGTAGACCGGGTAGCCGGTGGGGTTAAAGCGGACGTCGCCGCCCAGCGACGCGGGATAATGGCCCACGCCCTGATAGGCCCATTGGACGCCGTTGGTCAGGTTGAACTGGGCATAGGATTGGTCGAGCTTGCGGCTGGCCTTGCCATAGATGCCGCGAACCGTCGCCTTGAAGCCGTTACCGGCATCCCAATCGAGCTGAAGATTGTAGTTCTGGGACTTCGACCGGATGCGGAATGTCTCCGCATAGCTGTCGAAGTTCGGCAGATCATAGGCATAGGTCTGCACGGTATTGAGGTTGTAGTCGCCGACCACGGCTCCCGTATCGCGCGATCCGGTGGGCAAATAGGGAGACGATTGCCAGTCCACCATCTGGAACTGGAACCCGGCAGTTCGGTCGTACTGCGTCTGCTTGGTGTAGAAGCCGTCGGCCGTCAGCCGCAACGTGTCGGTGAAGTCGAACTGGACCGAAGCGTTGGCACCAAATCTCTCGCGGCTGGTGATACGGTTCCAGGCAGTATGCGACTGCGGTGTGATGAAGGCATCGTTGGCATCACCGTCGCCGTTCACGTCGAAGCCGATGATCTCGCCCGCACTGTTGCGCACCGGTGCGCCGCGGCTGACGCCGTTGTTGCCGACGGCAAAGTCGCCAGGGTTCGTCGCACTGCCGCCCTCGTTGCGCAGGGTGACGCCATAATCCTGGATGCCGCGGAAACTGTTGCCAAGGTCGAGGTCACTATAGGCGGCCGACACCAGGATGCCGAAGCGTCCGGAGTTGTACGAAACCAGGCCGTTCGCGGCCGGATTCCACTTCTTGGTCTTGTCCCCATATTGCGCCTCGGCGGCCGCGGCCACGGTAAGCCCGCTCTTGAGGTCGAAGGGACGCCGGGTGAGCAGATCCACCGTGCCGGAGAGCCCCGCCTGCTGCAGGGACGCGGTCGGCGACTTGAAGATGATCGCGCCCGAGAAAAGCTGGGATGGGATGTCGGTAAAATTCGGCTGCACCGTGGTTACCGAATTGGCACCGAGGAACTGTTCGCCGTTCAACAGGGTCGTGACCTGCGGCAACCCGCGGATGTTGATGGCGCCGCCTTCCCCTGCCTCGCGCCGGATCTGGACGCCCGGGATGCGCTGGAGTGAATCGGCGATGGTGATGTCGGGTAGCTTGCCGATGTCCTGCGCACTGATTGCGTCGACGATGCTGTTGGCGTCGCGCTTGATCTCAATGGCGCGCGCCTGTGCTGCGCGGATGCCGGTGACGACGATTTCAGAGCCGTCGTCGTCCGATTGGCTGGGAGCCGCAACTGGGTCCTGAGCTTGAGGGGCCGTACCGGGATCGGCCGCGCCGACGTCCTGGGCATGGGCTGCTCCGCTATAGAACGTGCCTATCGCGATAGCGGACAAAGGCAACAAGGCGAGACGACGTGCGCAAGCTCTTCTCATAACCATGCGACTCTCCCATACGACCGGTTTTTACTCGGATTCGAATAGTAATTTATTTGTTCTTTGAGGCTGAAGCAGTGTCAAGGACTTGCTCGGCACGATGAAGATTGCGCCCGGACTGCGGCTGCGCGGCAACACTGTCGCGCGCGTTAGTTCTTCAAGTCTTCCGCCCCGAGGCTTTTCAACGCCCTAGAGAGAGTTGCCGCTGAGAGAGATAGCCGCCGAGCCCCTTGGGGCTCGGCGCCAGATGGTCAGATCCTGTACGACCTTGAGACATGAAGCCATGCCGCCCGCCCTTCGCGCGCCGGCATCTCTGCGCCCTGGCTCTGAAGACGGACCGGAACGCCGCCGCGTTTCCATACCATCTACAATTGCATAGCGCCTGCCAGTCAAAGACACGCCGCATGCTTGCACCAATTGTGCAGGTGAAGATGCCAGGGGTTGGGCGGTGCCACTTGGCAGCCCAGTCCTTCTGGCGACCTACATACGGGGTATTACTAGCATCCCCCCAAAGTAAATCAGTCGATGGTGCGCCTCCTGGACTGGCCTTAGACTGCTTGGGGACGGCGACGCCGATGTCGGACGATTTTGCACAAGCGAAAGACGGCGCGGGTCGCGCGCTCTGGTCGAGCACGATCGCCTTCACCGTCTGTTTCGCCGTCTGGACAATCTTCTCCATCGTTGGGCTCGGCGTGAAGGAGGAACTGGGGCTTTCCGACACCCAATTCGGCCTGCTGACCGGCACGCCGATCCTCACCGGGTCGCTGGTGCGCGTGTTTCTGGGCGTCTGGTCCGACCAGATCGGCGGGCGACGTGTGTTCGCAGCCGTGATGGTCCTTTCCGGCATCGCGACCTTCCTGATGTCGTATGCGCACACCTATCCCCAGCTGCTGCTCGCAGCGCTGGGCGTCGGGCTGGCGGGCGGCTCCTTTTCGGTCGGCGTGGCCTATGTCTCCAAATTCTACCCCGCCGAGCGCCAGGGCACCGCGCTCGGCATTTTCGGCGCAGGCAACATTGGCGCCGCAGTGACCAAGTTCTTCGCGCCTTTCGTGATGGTCGCGATGGGTTGGGAGATGGTGGCGAAGATGTGGGCAGCGGCGATCATCCTGATGGGGGTGATCTTCCTGTTCGTGACGCCCGAGGATCCTGATCAGCACGCCCGCCAGCGCGGCGGCCAGAAGGCCGAGAGCATGGCGAGCCAGCTGAAGGTGCTGCGCAACGTTCAGGTATGGCGTTTCTCGCTTTATTACTTCTTCGTGTTTGGCGGCTTCGTGGCGTTGGCGATGTGGCTGCCGCGCTATCTGATCGGGGTGTATAGCCTCGACATCCGCACCGCGGGGATGCTCGCCGCCTTTTACTCGGTCCCGGCGAGCTTGTTTCGCATCTATGGCGGCACGCTGTCGGATCGCTACGGCGCGCGCAAGGTGATGTACGCCACCTTCATCGTATCGGTACTGTGCACGTTTCTGCTGTCCTACCCGCCGACCACTTACGTCATCGACGGCGTCAACGGCCCGATCACTTTCAGCACCTCGATGGGGCTGGTGCCGTTCCTGATCGTCATCTTCCTGCTCGGCTTCTTCATGAGCCTGGGCAAGGCGGCGGTCTACAAGCACATCCCGGTCTATTACCCGAACCATGTCGGCGCCGTCGGCGGGCTCGTCGGGATGATCGGCGGGCTGGGCGGCTTCATCCTGCCGCTCGCCTTCGGGGCGCTGCTCGACCTGACCGGGATCTGGACGAGCAGCTTTGCGCTGCTGTTCCTGATCGTGCTGGTCTCGCTGCTGTGGATGCACGGCGCGATCCAGCACATGGAGCGTGAGACGTCGGTGGCAGCCAACGTGCCGCAAAGCCCGGAGCTGCCCGAGTTTCGCGGCATGGGCGATCCCGGGATGAAGCGCCCCGTGGTGCGCGCCGGCCCGCTCACCGACTGGCGCCCGGACGATCCGACCTTCTGGGAGACGACCGGTCGCCCGATTGCCAAGCGCAACCTGTGGATCTCGACCTACTGCCTGCTCCTGTCCTTCTCCGTATGGATGGTGTGGAGCGTCGTCGTCGCGCGACTGCCCAGCATCGGTTACAACTTCACCACCGACCAGTTGTTCTGGCTTGCGGCGGTACCGGGCATATCCGGCGCGACGTTGCGGATCTTCTACGCCTTCCTGGTGCCGATCTTCGGCGGGCGGCTGTGGACCACCTTGTCGACCGCATCGCTGCTGATCCCCGCCTTCGGCATCGGCTATGCCGTGCAGAACCCGGGAACGCCGTTCTTCATCTTCCTGGTGCTGGCGCTGCTGTGCGGCTTTGGCGGAGGCAATTTCGCCTCGTCAGTCGCGAACATCAGTTTCTTCTATCCGGCGTCCGAAAAGGGCCGCGCGCTGGCGATCAATTCCGGCATCGGCAACCTGGGCGTCAGCGTCATGCAACTGGTGGTCCCGGTAGCGATCACCATGGGGCTGTTCGGCGCACTTGGGGGACAGGCACAGGTGGCGGAGGACGGCACCCGCCTGTGGCTGCAGAATGCGGGGTTCATCTGGGTGCCGCCGGTGCTGCTGGGTACCGTGCTCGCCTGGTTCGGGATGAACGACATCCTGAGCGCCAAGTCGTCCTTCGCCGACCAGGCCACGATCTTCGGGCGGCGCGACAATTGGATCATGTGCTGGCTCTACACCGGCACGTTCGGGACGTTCATCGGCATGTCGGCGGGCTTCCCGCTCCTCTCCAAGCTGGTCTTTCCAGAAGTGGACGCGCTCCACTACGCCTTCCTGGGGCCACTCGTCGGCGCGCTGGCGCGGGCGGGGAGCGGCGGGCTGTCTGACCGGATCGGCGGCGCCAAGGTCAGCTTCTGGGTGTTCGTCGTCCAGGCAATCGCGATCATCGGCATGATCTGGTCGCTCGACGCACGCAGCTTCGCCGGCTTCTTCGGGATGGTGCTGCTGCTCTTCTTCGTCAGCGGCGTCGGCAATGCCTCTACCTTCCAGATGGTGCCCGGCATCATGCGGCACGTGATCAACACCACCGAAGCGGATCGCCCGGAAGCCGAGCGGCACCTCCATGCCGAACGCGAGTCCGCCGCTGTAGTCGGGTTCATCTCGGCGATCGCAGCCTACGGCGCCTTCTACATCCCCAAGGCCTATGGCTGGTCGATCAGCAGCAGCGGATCGGCGGACGGCGCCTTGTGGGCGTTCTTCATCTTCTACCTCTCCTGCGCCGCCCTCACCTGGGTCGCGTACAGCGGTCCGCGCGGCATCTTCGGATCACGCTCGCGCCTCGGCGCCTCCCCTCAAGGCGCTGGCAAGCGCGACCTGACCAGCGGAGCCTTTTCATGAGCCATTTCCTCGATCGTCTGACCTATTTCCGCAGGGCGCAAGATACGTTCTCGGACGGGCTCGGCATCACCACCAACGAGTCCCGGGCATGGGAGGACGCCTATCGGAAGCGCTGGGCGGCGGACAAGATCGTGCGTTCCACCCACGGCGTGAACTGCACCGGATCCTGTTCGTGGAAGATCTATGTGAAGGGCGGGATCGTCACCTGGGAAACCCAGCAGACGGATTATCCGCGCACCCGCCCGGAACTGCCCAATCACGAGCCCCGCGGCTGCCCCCGCGGCGCCAGCTACAGCTGGTATCTCTATTCCGGGACGCGGATCAAATATCCGCTCGTGCGCGCCCGGATGATCCGTCACTGGCGCGAAGCACGCAAGACGATGACGCCGGTCGCGGCTTGGAAATCGATCGTCCAGGATCCCGAAAAGCGCCGGGACTGGGTCTCGAAGCGCGGACGCGGTGGTTTCGTGCGGGTCGGCTGGGACGAGGTGACGGAACTGATCGCCGCCGCCAACGCCTATACCATCAAGGAATACGGCCCCGATCGCGTCACCGGCTTCTCTCCGATCCCGGCAATGTCGATGATCTCCTACGCTGCCGGCAGCCGCTATCTGTCACTGATCGGCGGCACGTTGCTCAGTTTCTACGACTGGTATTGCGACCTTCCGCCGTCGTCGCCGCAGACCTGGGGCGAGCAGACGGACGTGCCGGAAAGCGCCGACTGGTATAATGCCGGCTTCCTGCTGGTCTGGGGATCCAACATCCCCATGACCCGCGCGCCCGACGCGCATTTCTATTCCGAGGTACGCTACCGCGGCGCCAAGAGCGTCGTCATCGCTCCCGACTTCAACGAGGCGGCCAAATTCTCCGACATGTGGCTCCACCCCAAACAGGGGACTGATGCCGCCCTGGCGCTGGCGCTCGGCCATGTCGTGCTCAGGGAATTCCACATCGACCGTCAGGCGGAGTATTTCGCCGACTATACCCGCAAA
Source organism: Sphingomonas sp. 3-13AW (assembly GCF_049311085.1). Classification (NCBI taxonomy): domain Bacteria; kingdom Pseudomonadati; phylum Pseudomonadota; class Alphaproteobacteria; order Sphingomonadales; family Sphingomonadaceae; genus Sphingomonas; species Sphingomonas sp. 3-13AW. The sequence continues at coordinate 48,389 of NZ_JASNVZ010000006.1, forward strand.
TATTCGGACTTTCCGTTCCTGCTGCGCCTCACTGAAAAGGACGGGAAGCTCGTCCCCGACCGGCTGCTGCGCGCTGCAGACCTCGGCGGCGCGCTGGGCGAGGAAAACAACCCCGACTGGAAGCCGGTGGCGATCGACGACGCGACCGGCGAACTGGTGGCGCCGCGCGGCACCGCCGGCTTCCGCTGGGGCGAGAAGGGGAAGTGGAACCTTGAGGAGAAGGACGGCAAGGGCTCGGAGGTTCGGCTGCGCGCGACGCTGGCCGGAGATCACGACGCGATAGAGCCGGTCGCCTTCCCCTATTTCGGTTCCACCGCCCCGCACGACTTTGTCGCGACGAACCACGACGAGATCCTGCTGCGCAACCTGCCGGTGAAGCGGATTACGCTGGCCGACGGAAGCACTGCGGCGGTCACGACGGTCTTCGACCTGTTCTGCGCAAATTACGGCGTGGATCGCGGCTTTGGCGGGGAAAATGTCGCCACAAGCTACGATGACGACGTGCCGTTCACGCCCGCATGGGCGGAAAAGGTCACGGGCGTGCCGCGCGAATCCATCATCCAGGTAGCGCGCGAGTTCGCAGCCAACGCCGAGATCACCAAGGGCCGCTCGATGGTGATCCTGGGGGCCGGTCTGAACCACTGGTACCACATGGACATGAGCTATCGCGGGATCATCGCGCTGCTCGTGATGTGCGGGTGCGTGGGACAATCCGGTGGCGGCTGGTCGCACTATGTCGGACAGGAGAAGCTGAGGCCGGCGACAGGCTGGCTGCCGCTCGCCTTCGCGCTCGACTGGTCTCGGCCGCCGCGGCAGATGAACGGGACCAGCTTCTTCTACGCGCATACCGACCAATGGCGGTACGAGACGCTACGGATGTCTGAGATCCTCTCGCCGATCGCACCGGAGGGCGACTGGTCCGGCAGCATGCTGGACTATAATGCCAAGGCCGAACGGATGGGCTGGCTGCCCTCCTCCCCCCAGCTCCAGCTCAATCCGCTCGAGCTCGGGCGCCAGCTTCACGAAAGCCAAAGCGACCCGGCCACGGTAGTCGCCGACGGGTGGAAGTCCGGTGAGATCAGGCCGGCGAGCCTAGATCCGGACAACCCCGCGAACTGGCCGCGCAACATGTTCTTCTGGCGATCGAACGTGCTGGGCGCGAGCGGCAAGGGGCATGAGTATTTCCTAAAGCACCTGGTGGGTTCGATGCACGGCGTCGTCGGCACGGACACCGATGCCGAACAGATCGATCGTCCCAAAGACGTGGTGTGGCGGGACGAGGCGCCGGTCGGCAAGCTGGACCTGATGGTCAACATCGACTTCCGCATGTCGACGACCAGCATCTATTCCGACATCGTGCTGCCGACCGCGACCTGGTACGAAAAGCACGACCTCAACACGTCGGACATGCACCCCTTCATCCACCCGCTCACCGCGGCCGTGGACCCGGCGTGGGAGAGCCGCAGCGACTGGAACATCTTTCGATCGATCGCTCAGAAGTTCTCGGACATCGCGCCGGAGGTCCTGGGGGTAGAGCATGATGTCGTCCTCTCCCCCATCCTGCACGACAGCCCCGGCGAGCTGGCCCAGCCCTATGAACCCAAGGACTGGCTAAAAGGGGAATGCGATCCCATCCCCGGCAAGACGATGCCCTCGGTCCAGTTGGTCGAGCGCAACTATCCCGAGACCTTCGCGCGCTTCACATCGATGGGGCCGGCGCTCGAGAAGCTCGGAAACGGCGCCAAGGGGATCAGCTGGGACACGAAGCACGAGATCGAGCTGCTCGGAAACCTGAACGGCCGCGTTGCCTCGGGCACGACCGAGGGACGGCCCAGGATCGATACCGATATCGATGCCTGCGAGACGATCCTGATGCTCGCGCCCGAGACCAACGGGGAAGTCGCCCTGAAGGCATGGGAGGCGTTGGGCCAGACGACCGGGCGGGACCACCGGCACCTTGCCGAGGGGAAGGAGGAGGAGAAGATCCGCTTCCGCGACGTGGCTGCACAGCCGCGCAAGATCATTTCCTCGCCGATCTGGTCCGGGCTTGAGAGCGAGAAGGTCTGCTACAACGCGGGCTATACCAACGTCCACGAGCTGATCCCGTGGCGCACGCTGACCGGCCGTCAGTCGCTCTACCAGGACCATCTGTGGATGCGGGCGTTCGGGGAGAGCCTGGTCACCTGGCGTCCGCCCATCGACACCAAAACTGTCCATGAGGTCGTCGGCAGGCTGCCCAACGGCAACAAGGAAATCCTGCTCAACATCCTCACCCCGCACCAGAAATGGGGTATCCATTCCACCTACACCGAAAACCTGATCCTCCTGAGCCTCAGCCGTGGCGGGCCGACCGTGTGGATCAGCGAGGATGATGCCGCCGCCGCTGGAATCCAGGACAATGACTGGATCGAGGTGTTCAACATCAACGGTGCGGTGACGGCCCGTGCGATCGTGTCGCAACGGATCATGCCGGGATCGGCGATCATGTACCACGCCCAGGAAAAGCTGGTGAACACCGTGGGCTCGGAGATTACCGGCCAGCGCGGCGGCGTCCACAATTCCGTGACACGGATCAACATGAAGCCGACCCACATGATCGGCGGCTATGTCCAGCTCGCCTATGGCTTCAATTACTACGGAACGGTCGGCGCCAACCGCGACGAGTTCGTGATCGTCCGGAAGATGAGCCAGGTGAACTGGTTCGACAAACGTGCTGACGACGACGCCAATGTTGCTGGCGGAACAGCGGACTGGGGAACCGGCCCGAAAGTGGAGGCCGCAGAATGAAGGTCCGCGCACAAATCGCCATGGTTCTCAATCTCGACAAGTGCATCGGCTGTCACACTTGCTCGATCACCTGCAAGAACGTGTGGACGAACCGCGAAGGCGTCGAATACGTCTGGTTCAACAACGTCGAAACCAAGCCGGGCATCGGCTACCCAAAGGATTGGGAAAACCAGAAGCGCTGGAAAGGCGGCTGGATCCGCAAGAAGAACGGCAAGATCCAGCCGAGACAAGGTGCCAAATGGCGTATACTCTCCAAGATCTTTGCGAATCCGCATCTGCCGGAGATCGACGACTTCTACGAGCCCTACACATTCGAATATGAATGGCTGCAGGCCGCGCCCGAACTCCAGGCACAGCCAACCGCCAGGCCGCGCTCGCTCCTGACCGGCGAGCTGCTCAACAAGATCGAGTGGAGCGGCAACTGGGAGGACATGCTGGGCGGCGAGTTTTCCAAGCGCAGCCACGACTATAACTTTGAAGGCGTAGAGAAGGAGATCTACGGCCAGTTCGAAAACACCTTCATGATGTATCTCCCCAGGCTCTGCGAGCATTGCCTGAACCCCGCCTGCCTGGCCTCCTGCCCCTCGGGCGCGATCTACAAGCGGGCGGAAGACGGCATCGTCCTGATCGACCAGGAAAAGTGCCGCGGCTGGCGGATGTGCGTTTCGGGCTGCCCGTACAAGAAGATCTACTACAACTGGTCGACCGGTAAGTCCGAGAAGTGCATCTTCTGCTATCCCCGGATCGAGACCGGGCAGCCGACGGTCTGCTCCGAAACCTGCGTGGGCCGGATCCGCTATCTCGGCGTCGTCCTCTACGACGCCGATCGCATCGAAGCGGCCGCGTCCGTCGAGGATCCCAAGGATCTGTACGAGGCGCAACTCGGCGTCTTCCTCGACCCTTCCGATCTCGAGGTGCAGGAAGCCGCCAGGCGGGATGGCGTGCCCGAGCAATGGCTGGAGGCGGCGACCCGTTCCCCGGTCTACAAGATGGCCGTGGAGTGGAAGGTCGCCTTCCCGCTTCACCCCGAATACCGCACCCTGCCGATGGTCTGGTACGTGCCGCCGCTCTCCCCGATCCAGTCGGCGGCAGAGGCAGGCAAAATGTCGGCGATCGACGGCATGCCCGACGTCCGCAGCCTGCGCATCCCGCTGCGCTATCTCGCCAACCTGCTGACTGCGGGTGCGGAGGAGCCGATCGCCGCGGCGCTTGAACGCATGCTGGCCATGCGGTCCTACATGCGCGCCAAGTCAGTCGAGGGGCGTATCGACGAGGCCATCCCGGCGCGGGTCGGCCTCAACCGAGCCAAGATCGAGGAGATGTACAAGATCATGGCGCTGGCGGCGTATGAGGATCGCTACGTCATCCCGACGACGCACCGTGAGCTGGAAGAGGACGCCTATGTGCTCCGCGGCGCCACCGGCTTCGGCTTCCGGGAGGACTCGAACGGCTCGACCAAGGTCAACCTGTTCGGGGGTGCCAAGCGAACCCCGCGCAAGCCCTACATGGACATTCCGACATGAAACGCACGCTCAGGGCGCTGGCGGTGCTGCTCGGCTACCCGTCGGCCGAGCTGCAGGAGCATGTCGGCGACGTCCGGCAGTCGCTGCATGAGGATCGAGCGCTGCGAAAGCCTGTGCTCGAAAAGCTGGAACCGCTTCTGACGGATCTGGAGCGCGAAGACCTGCTCGACCTTCAGGTGGCGTATAGCGACCTGTTCGATCGCTCCCGCAAGCTTTCGCTCCACCTGTTCGAGCATGTCCACGGCGACAATCGCGAACGGGGCCAGGCGATGATCGATCTCGGCCAACAATATGCCGAGAGCGGCTTTCTGCTCGATACCCGCGAACTCCCGGACTTCTTGCCCGTGTTCCTGGAATATGCCTCCCACCTGCCGACCGACGCCGCGGCCGCGATGCTGGGGCAGCCGGCGCACGTCTTTGCGGCGATGGCCGAGCGGCTCGACGAACGGAAAGCGCCGCATGCCGGCATCTTCCACGCGCTCCTCGCGCTTGCGGCGGTGCGACCGGACGCGGACGCGCTCGCCGAACTTCAGGAACGCAACACCGACGAGGACCCGTCGAAGGTGGACGAGGAATGGGAGGAGGCACCCGTCACCTTCCTGGCATCGGCAGCCCATGAGATGGGCGGCCCCACCGGCGTCGTCGCCAAGATCCGCGCTTCGAACCGCCCGGTCGAAAGGAAAACGGGACAATGAACGCGTTCATCAACCAACTCGCTTTCGGCTGGTACCCGTATCTGGCGGTCACCGTCCTCATCGTCGGCAGCATCCTGCGGTTCGATGCGAGCCAGTTCAGCTGGCGATCACAGTCGAGCCAGTTCCTGCGTCGTCGTCAGATGGTGCTGGGATCGAACCTCTTCCACATGGGCGTACTGATCCTGCTCGTGGGACACTTCGTGGGCCTGCTTACGCCCGTGACCGTGATCGACCGGCTCGGCATCGGTCATGAGTTCAAGCAGTGGACTGCGTTGATCGTAGGCGGGATCGCGGGTGTCCTGGCGTATATCGGCTGCACGCTCCTCCTCCACCGCCGCCTCGTCGACCCGCGCATTCGGCGCAGCTCATCCTGGGGCGACATACTGGTGCTCGTGCTGATCTGGGCACAGCTGACGCTCGGGATCCTGACCACCTTCTGGACGATCCGCCATGTCGACGGCACCGAGATGCTCCGGTTCATGAACTGGGCAAACGGCATCCTGACGCTCAACCCCGGCGCACCGGAAGAAATCGCCGACGTTGCGCTTGTCTACAAGCTGCACATCATCCTGGGGCTGACGCTGTTCCTGATCACGCCCTTCACGCGGCTCGTTCACGTCTGGAGCGCGCCGATCTGGTTCCTGTTCCGTCCGGGTTATCAGATCGTCCGCTCGCGCCTGCCGCTCGGCAAGCGCTTCCTCTCGCCAACCCATGGCCCCGCCGGCGGACCAGGCGGCCATCGCGCCGACGTGGCGATGCGCCAATATGCCGAGGAAGGACAAGCGACATGAACCGGCAGCCGGATACGCTGAAGCTGGAGCGGCCACCCGCCGCGGTTCCTTCCGCCTGCGCAAGCGGCGGCTGCGGCGGCGGCGAGCCGCTACTCCCACCCCCGCCCAGCTTCGGCGAGGTGCGCGTCAACGGCGTCGAGATCGACCCAGAGGCGATCGCACGGGAAATCCAGCACCACCCCGCCCCCGACATGGAGACGGCCTGGACCGAAGCGGCGCGTGCGCTGGCAGTACGTGAGCTGCTCCTGCAGGAGGCACGACGGCTCGAACTGGAAGCCGATCTGGAGGAAGACGAGGCGGGCCGCGTCGAGTCCCAGGACGACGCCCTGGTTCGGGCGGTGCTCGAGACGCAGGTCGAGCCGGAACGGCCCGGTGAGGCCGAGTGCCAGCGCTATTATGAAGCGAACCGCGATCGGCTGCGCACGCCGGATCTGTTCGACGCCGCCCATATCCTGATCGAACCCGAAAACACCGAAGCCGATGGCTGGAGCACCGCCGAGCAGCGCGCTCGCGCGATTGCTGAGGCGGTGGGCGATGACCCGGCTGCGTTCGCTGCGGCCGCGCGGGCCCATTCGAGCTGCGCCTCGGCCCAGCAGGACGGCTCGCTGGGCCAGGTTCGACGCGGGGAGCTTGTGACGGAGATCCAGTCGGCACTGGAACAGCTGACCGACAGCGAAACGGGGCGGCAGCCGGTCCGTTCCCGCTTCGGCTGGCACGTGCTGCGCCTGCAGCGCCGGATCGCGGGCCAGACGCTTCCCTATGATGTCGTGCGGGCTAAGATCGCGGAGATGCTGGAGGCACGCAGCTGGACGATGGCGTCAGCGCGCTATGTTGCCGCCCTGGCCGACCACGGCCGCGTCGAGGGCATTCGCATCGGCAGCGACGGCTGATGGCGACGCTAGGCGACATTCTCGCCGGCGCGCGCAGATCGGCAGGGGAACTGGAACGCTGGCTCGACAGCACCGACCCGGAGCTTGCGCGCGATACCGCCCTGGCGGCACGCAGCATCGGCCTGGGCGTCGCCGGCTATGCGCGCATGGCGGTGGCGGACTTTTCCCGGCTGGCGGGCGAGGAAGACTGGACCACGTTGATCTCCAGCCTGCGCGACAGTGAGGATCCCGGCAGCACATGCCTGGCGGCTATGGTACACTGGCGGCTTACCGCACCCGCCTGTCGTTCCCATTCAACCTTCGTTGAAACCGGAGCCCACCATGACTGAGCCCCACGAGACGCAGCTCAACCCCTCGCTCAAGCGCAGCAAGGAGACCGACTATGACACCGGGTCGGTCACGCCCACCCCGTTCGACTCCGCCTCTGCCAAGGAGGGGGAAGGAGAAGGCTGGCCGTGGATCTGGGTGGTGATCCTGGCGATCTGTGTCGCAGTCACCGTCTACCTGATCGTCTGAAAGCCCAAGCGGCCTCTTCTTCCTTGAGGACTCGATCTAGAAGCCGAGCGTGACGACGATGAAGTCACTGTATTGGCCCGTCGGCGGCAAGTCCCCGATCTCGACGCGCCCATAGACGGGAACCGTGTCGACCCCGCCCGTTCCCGTCCCTGACAGGGCACCGTCGATCTCGATCGGGCTGCTGCGGGAGGAATCACGGTAAAGGCCATAGGCGATCAGGTCCCCCTCTGCGCGTTGCATCCGCCGTTCCCCCCCGGAGGCGTGGCGGCCGCCGTCGAAGCTCAACGTCCAGCCGCGGCCCAGCGGACAGACCAGTTGCACCGAACCCGCAGCGTCGATCCTCTCCTGAAGACCGGCCAGTTCGCCAAAGTCGATGTCGCCGATGGTGCCGAGCGTGCATCCCTCAACCACGTTCGCAGTCACGCTGATCGTCACGTCGACCCCGAAAAGGTCGGCCGCGTTGCGCTGGCACGATGTCGTGCCACTGGCCAGGAAACCGACCACGGTATTGTAGAAAAACGCCGAGTAGCTTCCAGCTGTAACGGCCTGTCCCGGCGCTATCCTTCCATAAAAGGTGAATGTGCCCGACGTGCGGCCATTGCCCGCGATCGCCACCGTCATCGTAAGCGGATTGTTGCTGTTCCAAAGCTGGGAACCGCCACTGTCGGTATAGACGTTGAAGTCGACGGGCGTCGGGGCCGGGCCGATCAATTTTGGCTGATCCACGGTGCCCGGAAAGCTGGGCGTACCCACAGCCGCGCACAAGGTGAAGCTGACCGGGGTCGCATCGAAGTTGGTGCAATTCCAGCTGATGGTACCGCGCCCGGTAAGCGCCGTGCCGAACTCCAGTGCGGGTTGATCCGCCTGGCAGTTCACATTCGCCTTTGCCTCATGCGGCACCAAAAGGAAGATTACCGCCGCCGCGACGAGGAGGGACAACCACAGCCATCGCCAGAACGCGGTGCTGCCGGGATGCTCCGCGGGCGCTATTCGCATCGGACCGGTCCGATCTGTACCTGCCGGCCTTCCGCACGCTGATAATCGAAGCGCGCGGAACAGGTTCCGCCGCCGTCAAGCAGCACCTCGACCTGGTTCGTTCTGCCGAGGCCGGTCAGGTAGACACGCCCGTCATAGCCGACCACCGCGGTCTCTTGCGTTCCCCGTAAGCGGACGGTGGAGCCGACAGGCAGGACGTTACCCGTCGCGTCGACGAGGGTCACGACGGCGCTGTTTTCCGGCCTTACGCCGAAGTCTATCACCACGCCGCCGAGTTGTGCCGGGACAACCACGGCCTCCGTCCGCGCCGGCCGGACGTCGACCGGCAAGTTGGTCGGGTCGATCGACACCGTGTTGGATTGCAAGGACGTGAGATCCGTCACGAGCGCCTTGCCTCGCTTGTTTGTCCGGGTGACCGGCCGGGTGTTGGAAAGCACCGGCGTATCGGGACCGGCACCGTTGACCACGGCAAAGCTCGTATCGATGCGCGGCGCCGCATAGAGGCCATTCATCGCGACGATGGAGCCCTCGGCGTACGCCGTCGCATGGACTTCGTTGCCATATTGCTCGATCCCGCCCTCCAGCGACGCGAAGCGGGCGAGATAGCTGACATTGGCCGCGCGATATGCGTCGCCGGATCCTGACAGCGGCTGGTTGCTCACGACAGTCCAGCCGACCGAACCGCGTTCGAGCCCCGGCGTGCGCCAGGCCCTCGTCTGCAGAGTCGCCCCGCGCTGCGTGCGCGAGACGCTGGCAGATGCCGATACGTTGCGCCCGAAACTGATCGTGATCCCGCCGAAGATCCCCCAGTCACCGCGCTTGCCAAAATCCTTATAGCTGTTGAGCCATGCCGAGGACCGGTCGAACAGCGGGCGGAACAGCGAGACGCTGGCGACGCGAAACGCGTCCTCGCCCAGGCGAGCATGGGCGTAGTTGAGGTTGACCCCGGTTCGCCGGATTGAAAAGTTGGCGCCGATCCGCTCGACCCGGCGCGAAAAGGATATCAGCGGGGGCAGCGTCGGGTCCGAGATCGGGACAAGATCTGGCGAGCGATCGCCGAGGATGTCGCGCGTGAGCGTGGCGCTGGCGATGTCCTGATAGCGATTGCTGGTATCCTCGACCCCGGCAAACAGGTTGACCCCGGCAACGCGGGCCTGGACGTCGAACCGCCGACGTATGCCCGTTCTGCCAAGAAATCGGCTGAGAGCGATACCGGCGGTTAGCGAGCCCCAGTCCCCGAGCCTGGTGGTGCCGCCGACGCTCGCGTTCCAGAGATCGCGGGTGGTTTCAGCATGGCCCACCAGCGTGAGACGGTTGGAGACGCCGTAGGCGATTGTGCCGGACGCCGCGAAATCGGGATAATAGTCGAAGGAACGCAGGCCGTAGTTTCGCCTGGGGAAGCCCGCTTCGAAGGAGAAGCCCAGACGCCCTTTCGGAAACAGGTTGGGAACGAAGAAGATCGGCTTGGTGATCCTGGTTTCGCGGCCGCTGGGATCGGTCAGGACGATGGTTGCGGTCGCTCCACCGCCCAGGTTGGGGAGCGAGCGGAATTCGAACGGGCCCCGTCCGACTTGGCCTGAAAAATAGCGCAGCCCGTTCAGGTACAGGTCGACGCTGGACGGCACGGCGGCAGACGCGGTCAGGATCGGCAACGCCGTAGCAACGAGGTCGGCACGCTCGTTGTAATTGCGGCGGATCTGCACGCCCGCGAAGCGATAGGCGGTGGCGAGCCGCCCCCCGTCCGCAATCGTGTCGCCCAGGGTCATCGACAGCACCCGCCGCACGTCGACATAGCGCCACTGCGTATCGAGCCGCACATGGTCGAATCCGCCCTGGCTGCGCGGTCGCCAGTTCGCAAAACCCGTGGTCTGTCCAACACCATAGGGGCTGATGAAGCGCAGGTCGTACTGGGCGGAAGCACGGACCCCCGCGCGCGACGCGTCGACGAAGAGGCCATAGTTCAGAAGCGCGCCGGTACTGGTTTCGACCGTATCGGGGTTGATCGGCGTCGGCGGCGAACTGTCATCGAGCACGACGGGGATCAGCGCCGCGTCCGCCGCCTCGAACGCCAGCGACTGCGTGGCCTCCGTGTATCGGAACCGCACCCCGGGGAGATCGGAGAGCCTCACGAGCATGTCCCCTGGCCTGATGCCAAGACGGCGAAGGTCAAAGCCGAGCAGCCTCAGTCGTTCGGCGGTCATCGCGAGCGAACCGTCGGGAAGCAGCGTTACCTGCCACAACAAAGGCGAAGCCCTGCCGTTCACGCTCACTGCAAGGATCAACTCGACATCCTGCCTCCCCGGAGCTTCCTGTCCTGCGCGGGCAGTGGCCGGAACCACGATCAGGCAGACAGCAACCGCGACCTCGATCCGGAAGACGAACCGCTTACCGGGCGGCGATCGTGGTCGCTTGCCTGATCTCACGACCGCCCACTCCCGCCATGACCGTCACATTGGCATTCGCGGCGGGAAGCGGTGCGCCGGTCGGGGCCACCCAGCGCCGGGTGGCCCCGGGCAGGACATAGCCGTTGAGCCCTCTCCCGAAGCTGACGGTGCCCTGCCCGTCTTCGAGGCGGAGGCCTTCGACACGGGCGTGCCCGGCTCCACTGTTGGTTGCCTCGACGACGAGCTGGCCGCCGCTGCGATAGGCGCGCCAGTTTAGGCTGGACTGCGGGTCTCCGGCCCGGAAGAAGGCGGGCAGGTCGTAGCGTAGTCGGACGTCGACCTCGCCACCGCCCGCCGGCATCGACCGGGCCGGCGGCGGGAGTTCATCGATCCACAGCCGGTAGCTCTTTTCCCCCGATGTAACCGCGCCCGCGGTGCGGGCTAGCCGGATCGTATAGCTCTGCCCGGGCGGGATCGTCATGGCAGGCGGGCTGGCGACGACGTCGGTCGTGGGCACCACCTGATCCTGACCATTGGCCTGCGACCAGTCGAAGACACGGACCTGCAGGGTCATCGGGCGGGGCCCGCGATTTTGCAAGTTGATGGCCGAAGCCTGTGAGGGGGACGTTACCTCCACCGTCAGCGGCTGCACTCGAAGCGCGGTCTGCGCGAGCACGGGCGCGGGGAAAGCGGCAATCGCGAGGAGCAAGGTCGCCGATAGCGGACGCATAGTCATTCCCCTCAAAAGGTCACGGTCACGGTAACGACGTCGCGATAGGTACCGGGCGTCGGCGCCGCCTGGGGCGGGACGCGGCCGAACACCTGGATCGCCTCTGGCGTCCCGGTGCCGACGCCCGTCAGCGTCGAGAGGACGTTGGCACGCGCGGCGTCCGAATAAATCTGGTAGCGGACAAGCTCTGTTCCGCCCTCCAGCTGCATCGCGCGATCGGCAATCGTGGAGGCATGCTGCCCGGCGTCGAAAGCGACCGAATAGCTGACGCCCGGATTGCACAGCACTTCAAGCGCATTGACGCCCGATGTACCGGTGTCCGCGTCGATCGCTGCGAGCAGCAAGTCCGTGGAGCCGAAATCGAGCAGCGCGGTGCCGATACCTCCGGTCGACGAACCCGACACTTCACACGAAGCGGTGACGAGCAGCTTGACCTGAAGCTCTCCAGTCACCGTCCCCCTCACCTGCGCTTCCGCGGTTCCGCACCAGAACAGGGCTGGCGCCGCGAGCAGAGCATATCTGAACATTCTCCGATCCTCCTGCCGCCGGCATCGCCCAGCGCCGATGTTCTCGCCGGCAACGCCGTGAGCGAGGCCATGCGAAGGAGCGGGTGTCGGGATTTCAGAGAGGCTCTGCGATACGCAGTTTACCGAAGGGTCAGGTGCCAAGGTCTCTGCGAGGGCTTCTCGGCGGCCTGCTTGGCTGCTTGGATGTCGACGCGATACGCGGGACTAACGGGCAGCAAGCCGCCGAAAGCGGCGACAGGATCAGCCGCCCGCCGTCTTCAGGTGACACGCGCTCGCCCGCAATGGCGGAAAGGCCACAATCGCAGATCGACTAGTTCAGATTTAAGAGTGAGTGCCCCCAAAGAGGGACTTGAAATGGTGGAGCCGAGGGGGATCGAACCCCTGACCTTCGCAATGCCATTGCGACGCTCTCCCAGCTGAGCTACGGCCCCACGCCGTTTTTCCGATCCGTTTCCGGTCCGGTTCCGGGATCCCCTCATCGGGGAAGGCGCCCTCTAATCGGGCCCTTTTGGTTTGGCAAGCGCCTATTCGACGCTTGCCGCACCTTTTTTCAGAACACCGGCTGAAAGCCGGCGCGAGGATCAATTCTCCTCGTCTTCGTCCTTGGTGTTGACCCCCAGATCGTCGTCGCCGCCGAGATCGACGTCATCGTCGGCCGAAGGCTCGTCCTCACCGTCGATGTCCAGATCCTCGTCGCCGAGATCGGAGTCCTTGTCCGCCTCCTTCTCGCTGACGGGCTTGGCAACTTCGAACGGAAGCGGCTGCTTGGACTTCAGTATCGGCTCGGGGTTCCACGTCACGCCGCACTCGATGCAGGTGACGGGATCTTCCTTGCCAAGATCGTAGAAGCGCGTCGCGCATTTCGGGCACGTCCGCTTCGTGCCCCATTCCGGCTTCACCATGTGCCGCTCTTGCCTTTCGGTGTGGGATTTTGGGTATCGGGAGTGGTCCCGAGAAGTGGCGGGCGCATTGCCATAGCGCAAGGGCGCTGTCAAAATCCGCGACCATTTCCGACTTCTTGGCTGTGCTGCGAGGCGACCCGGATCTGCGACCTGCCGTGCGCGCCCTTCCCGTCCGCGGCTTGACGCCCCGCATGGTTGCGGCAAGGGGTCGGCCATGATCATCGCCGTCGACGGACCCGCCGCATCGGGCAAGGGCACCATCGCCCGGGCGCTCTCGCGCCACTATAATCTTCCGCACCTCGACACCGGGCTGCTGTATCGCGCCGTCGCCGCAACGGTGCTGCGGGATGCCTTGACGCCTGAACGGGAGGCCGACGCAATCGCAGCCTGCGGGTTCGAGGATCACCTTCTGGAAGATCCCTGGCTGCGCACCGACGAGGTCGGCAAGGTTGCCTCTATCGTATCCGCGCATGCGCTTGTGCGTGCCGCCCTGCTGCAGCGGCAGCGTCGATTCGCCGCGCAGCCGGGGGGCGCCGTCCTCGACGGCCGCGACATCGGGACCGTCATCGCGCCCGACGCCGACGCCAAGCTGTTCGTGAAGGCGACGCCCGCCATCCGCGCACGCCGCCGCCACCTGGAGCTCCAGCGGCAGGGTTCGTCGACGACCTACGACCGCGTGCTCGCCGACATCCGCGCACGCGACGAACGCGACGCGAGCCGGGCGAATGCGCCCATGATGATGGCCGCCGATGCCGCCCCGCTCGACACCAGCTTCCTCTCGGTCGAGGCAGCGGTGCAGAGGGCGATCGAGCTCGTCGACGCCCAGGTCGCGGCCTGAACCACGCGGGCGGAGCGGCCCCCTGCGCCAGCTTGCGGTCTCCCTTGCCCTGCGGTATATATGGATGGTTCGACGAGCGTTGCTCGCGGGGCCCGGCGCGGAGGTGATTCCTCACGCGCCCTTTTTCGCATCTCCAATGTGAAGGCTCTTGCTAGTGCCGCGCGCCGAATGCCGCGACCGGCATCCGGCCGCCGCGGCAACGCCGGTCAAAGACCGCCGGACCCAACCGGCCGGCCGGAAAAACGTACAGGAACCAGGAACTCTAATGGCCTCTTTGGCAAACCCGAGCCGCGACGACTTCGCGGCAATGCTTGACCAGACCCTGGGTCAGGCAGACAGCTTCGAAGGCCGTGTGGTCATCGGGACCGTCACCGGCATCGAGAACGACCTCGCGGTCATCGACGTAGGTCTGAAGTCCGAAGGCCGCGTGCCGCTGCGCGAGTTCGCAGCGCCGGGCCAGAAGGCGGACCTGAAGGTCGGCGACGAAGTCGAGGTCTATGTCGACCGCGTCGAGAACGCGAACGGCGAAGCGATGCTCAGCCGCGACCGCGCCCGCCGCGAAGCCGCCTGGGACAAGCTGGAAACCGAGTTCGCCAAGACCGCACGCGTCGAGGGTGTGATCTTCGGCCGCGTCAAGGGCGGCTTCACCGTCGACCTGTCGGGCGCCGTGGCGTTCCTGCCGGGTTCGCAGGTCGATATCCGTCCGGTGCGCGACGTCACGCCGCTGATGGACATCCCGCAGCCGTTCCAGATCCTGAAGATGGACCGCAAGCGCGGCAACATCGTCGTGTCGCGTCGCGCAGTCCTGGAAGAGACCCGCGCCGAGCAGCGTTCGGGCCTGATCCAGTCGCTGGCCGAGGGCCAGGTGATCGACGGCGTCGTCAAGAACATCACCGATTACGGCGCGTTCGTCGACCTCGGCGGCATCGACGGCCTGCTGCACGTCACCGACCTGAGCTACAAGCGCGTCGGCCATCCGTCCGAGATGCTCAACATCGGCGACACCGTGCGCGTGCAGATCATCCGCATCAACCGCGACACGCAGCGTATCTCGCTGGGCATGAAGCAGCTTGAGAGCGATCCTTGGGATGGCGCATCGGTCAAGTATCCGGTCGGCGCGAAGCTGACCGGCCGCGTGACCAACATCACCGAATATGGTGCGTTCGTCGAGCTGGAAGCAGGCATCGAAGGCCTGGTTCACGTCTCGGAGATGAGCTGGACCAAGAAGAACGTCCACCCGGGCAAGATCGTGTCGACCAGCCAGGAGGTCGAGGTCATCGTCCTCGAGGTCGATCAGGAAAAGCGCCGCATCTCGCTGGGCCTCAAGCAGGCACAGGCGAATCCGTGGGAGCGTTTTGCCGAGCAGCACCCGGTCGGCTCGACCGTCGAGGGCGAAGTCAAGAACGCCACCGAGTTCGGTCTGTTCGTTGGCCTGGACGGCGACGTCGACGGCATGGTCCACATGTCCGACATCGCTTGGGGCATCTCGGGCGAGGACGCCCTCAACCTGCACCGCAAGGGCGAGATGGTTCAGGCCGTCGTGCTCGCAGTGGAGCCGGACAAGGAGCGTATCAGCCTTGGCATGAAGCAGCTCGAGCGCGGTGCACCCGCGGTTGGCGTTGCGACCTCGGGCGATCGCCTGAACAAGAACGCGATTGTCACGGTCACCGTGCTTGAGGTCCGCGACGCGGGTCTCGAAGTGCAGGCTGGCGACGATGGCGCGACCGGCTTCATCAAGCGCACCGACCTTGGCCGCGACCGCGACGAGCAGCGTCCGGAGCGTTTCCAGGTCGGTCAAAAGTTCGACGCGATGGTGTCGGGCTTCGATCGCTCCAAGAAGCCGACCTTCTCGATCAAGGCGATGCAGATCTCCGAAGAGAAGCAGGCCGTTGCGCAGTATGGCTCGTCCGACTCGGGCGCGTCGCTGGGCGACATCCTCGGCGAGGCCCTCAAGGCCCGCAACGAGCAGCGCTAAGACATGTGCCGCGGCGGGATTCATCCCGCCGCGGCAATGTTAAGAAATATTGCACGCAGTTCCATCCGGCAGTAGCTGTCCGTTTCACCCGCGTACCGTATACTATCGCCAATTCCGGCGGGATGGATGAGACTGAAAATGATTCGATCTGAACTCGTACAGCGCCTGGTAGCCGACAACCCCGGCCTCTCTGCGCGTGACGTGGAACGGATCGTCACCGTCTTCTTCGACGCTATCGTCGAGCAGTTGAAGGAAGACGGACGCGTCGAGCTTCGTGGCTTCGGCGCTTTTTCGACCCGCGCGCGTGATGCGCGCACCGGTCGCAATCCGCGCACTGGCGAGACCGTCGATGTCGATGCCAAGCGCGTCCCGTATTTCAAACCCGGCAAGGAAATGCGGCTGCGCCTGAACGTCTGACGTTCGGATGGCGGCGCGGGCACGACGTCGCTTGACGCGGCCGCCGCGTTGCGGTTCCCGTCCTTTCGTGCGGACGTGGCGAAACCGGTAGACGCAGCCGACTTAAAATCGGCTTCCGAACAGGAGTGCGGGTTCGAGTCCCGCCGTCCGCACCACTTGTGGCGCTCCGCCGCTGTCGATGGCAGGAAGGAGCGATGACGTTCCTGCCCCCCTTCCGCACCTCGTGCCTGTTGCTTGCCGCAGCGGTGCTGACGCTTGCCGGATGCGACCGCCGCCCCGACGATTCGGCCGTGGCGGTAAGCGTCGTCGGCGGAGCCGCACGGACCGCGGACCCCTCCCGAGCAGAACTCGCCCCTGCGGAGCGCGTGCTGATGGGCGCAACCGCGCAGGGCCTCGTGCGCTTCGATGCCGCGGGTCAGGTGGAGCCGGCGCTGGCCGACCGCTGGATCGTCATCGACGACGGACAGAGCTACATCTTCCGGCTGGGCGAAGCCCGGTGGCCGGATGGCAACCCCGTCACCGCCAGTGATATCGTAGCCACCTTGCGGCGGGCGGTCCGGCCCGCACACCACAAGCCGCTCGCCACGGCGCTGCAGCTCGTCGACGAGATCGTCGAGATGACCCCGGAAGTCGTCGAGATCCGGTTGCGGCGGCCGCAGCCCGAGTTCCTCAAGCTGCTCGCCCAGCCGGAGCTGGCGATCTTCCAAGCTCGGACGCTGCGTGGCACCGGGCCGTTCGAGCTGGAGCGGCCGGCGAACGGCGCCCAGCTTCTCCGCCCGGTCCGCGGACCCGGCGACGAGGATGCAGAGAACCCGGTCCAGAGGGCGGAGCTGGTGGAGCTGCGCGGGGAGACGGCGGCGCGGGCGGTGCTGCGCTTCAATCGCGGTGACCTTGACCTGGTGCTTGGCGGCGGCGTGGTGGACTGGCCGCTGCTCGCGATCGCGCAGGTGGCGCCGGCCAGCATCCGCGTGGACCCGGCAACCGGGTTGTTCGGCCTCGCCGTGGCGCGCCGGCAGGGCTTCCTTGCCGTGCCGGCCAATCGCGCTGCGATCGCCGCGGCGCTCGACCGGAGCGCGATCACGGCTGCGGTGCGAGAAGAGTGGCCCGCCGCGACGGCGGTGCTGCCCGCCCAGCTCGATTCGGGGGCGTCCCCCGCCGCCTTCCCCTGGCCCACCATCCCGAGCGAGGAGGCGATCTCCCAGGCCCGTGCGCGGGTGTCGGTCTGGATGGCGGACCACCCGGACATGCCGCCGCTGCGGGTCGCCCTGCCCAAAGGACCGGGCGGCAACCTGTTATGGGGCGCCATCGCGCGGTCGCTTCGTGCGATCGGCCTGCCCGTCGAGCGCGTGCCGGAAGATGCCGCCAATGCGGACCTGCGGCTGGTGGACAAGGTGGCACCGCTCGATTCGGGGCGGTGGTTCCTCGACAATGCCTGTGTCGCCTGCGAGCCGGCGATCCGCTCGATCATCGATGCGGCGGGCGATGCCCCCGATGCCGCGACCCGTGCGCGGTTGCTGGCGGAGGCGGATGCGGCGCTGGCGGCCGATGCCAGCTACATTCCGATCGCCTTGCCGCTGCGCTGGTCGCTGGTGTCACCCCGGCTGAGGGGCTGGACCGGGAACCCGCGCGCCTGGCACCCGTTGAATCACCTCCGTGGGGACCCCAGCTAATGCCGATGAACCGCAGCTCCCGCATCCCCCCCGAAGCGTTCGACCGGCTGGCCGAAGTGCTGCCTGTCGGCCGGGACCCCGCCGCCGTCCGCAAGCGGCTGGTGGCGCTGGAGCGGCTGTTGGAGCGCAGCTTCGTGATCCCGGGCATCAACGTGCCCGTCGGGCTGGATCTGGTCTTCAACCTGCTGCCGGTGGGCGGCAGCTTCATCGGCGCAGCGATGGGCAGCTACATGGTGTGGGAGGCCCGCAACCTGGGCATGTCCAAGCTGCAGATGGCCCGCATGGCCGGCAACGTCGGCGTCGACTGGGCGCTGGGCTTGATCCCGATCGTGGGTGCGGTGCCCGACCTGCTGTTCCGGTCGAACACCCGCAACCTGCGCATCATCAAGCGCCACCTGGACAAGCACCACCCCGGCACGGCCACGATCGACAACCCGTAACCGCGCCGGGAAGGCATTACCGTCAGCGGCCGGTGCCGCTGCCGCCCCGCCAGATCTTGAGCGGGGCACTAGCGGCAAGGCCCCCCTGGTGCGCCGGGCAGGCACGAGTGCGAAGCCGCTTGTCGAGGCAGAGCCAGACCTCGTCCAGCCAGCCCTGGCGCGTCGCCGTGACCCGCATCATGTTGGCCGAGATCCCCGGGTTCACCCGGGCGATGGCCTGGGCCAGCTGCCCCGCCGTCAGCCCACGCCGACGCGAGAGCGCATCCATGTCGGGGAAGCGCAGCTTGCGGTAGAGGGCTTCGGACCGGGCGAAATAGGTCGCGGGGGTCACGCCCATGCAGCTTCCGTGCTTGGCATATTCATGCTGGAGCAGCTGGACCGAGGGCGTCGAGCACAGATGCTTGCGCACCACCGCCTGCGGCAGCAGCGCGACGGGCTTGCAATATTGCGGCCACGTCTTCCCCGACCCGTCCGGCCACAGGCCGTGGAGGGTGAAGCCGAAGCGGTTGCCCTGCCCGCACTGGAAGCTGTCGTCGCGCCCGCCCTTCTCGCGGCAATATTGCGGCGACCAGGTGAGCGCGAGCGTGTAGCTGGCGATCGGGATGTCGCGCCGCGGCTGCTGCGGGGTCGGCAGGTCCGGCCGGGGGCGCGGCAGGACCGAGGGCACGCTGCACTGGGTGCTCTGCGCGAGGGCGGTGCCCGGAAGGGCGGCGGCGAGGAGCATCGCCGCCGATTGCCAGAGGCGGATCATTCGAACGGCCTTGCCGGATCGCCGGCCTGCTCGCCCCGGAACCAGGCGACCGCGTCCGGGCGGAACAGCATCACGACGGCTGCGACCTGCAGCACGGTCGAGACGATGCTGAGGATGCCGGGGATGCCGGCTGGGGCCGCGCCGTTCAGCATCGGGAACACCAGCGACAGCACGCCGATGACAGAGAAGATGGTCAGGATCCACTTGGCGATGGTGCTGCGCATGCGCGAGGTGAAGAACCACAGCAGCAGCGAGATGCCGAAGCCGATGATCACGCTGCCCACCATCACCGGCGTGGCGACCGCGGCGGTCAGGGGATCCGCCTGCATCCCCTCCTTCATGGTGTTCCAGCCGATGGCGGTGCTGACGAGGCCGAGCGCGATCGCGCCCAGATAGAGCATGTCGAAAATTTGCATGGACTTGGGACGCATCGTGTTTCCCCCTTGATGTCCCGGGAACCTAGCCGAGCGGCCTTGCCGGGCAAGCGGCAATTCTAGGCCGTAATGAAGTCGAGCCCGATGTCGGCGGCGGGCGCGGACTGGGTCAGCCGGCCGACCGAAACATAGGTGACGCCGGTGGCCGCGATCGCCGCAATCGTGTCGAGCCGGACACCGCCCGACGCCTCGGTCGGCACCCGCCCGGCGACCTCCGCCACCGCCGCGCGCAACATCTCCGGATCCATGTTGTCGAGGAGCAGATGGGTGGCGCCGCCGGCGAGCGCGGGCGCGATCTGGTCGAGCCGGTCGACCTCCACGATGATCGAGGCGATACCGGCGTCGGCAGCGCGGCGCGCCGCCGCCTCGACCCCGCCCGCGACCGCGACATGGTTGTCCTTGATCATCGCGGAGTCCCACAGGCCCATGCGGTGGTTGGTCGCACCGCCCATCCGGGTGGCATATTTCTCCAGCCGTCGCAGCCCCGGCAGCGTCTTGCGCGTGTCGAGCAGGGTGGCGCCGGTGCCGCGGATCGCATCGACATAGGTCGCCGTCAGCGTCGCAATGCCGGACAGGTGCTGGACGGTGTTGAGGGCAGAGCGCTCCGCCGTCAGCAGCGCGCGCGCATTGCCGCGCAGACGCAGCAGCTCCGAGCCGGCCGGCACGCGGTCGCCATCCTGCACCAGCGCCTCGATCTCCACCTCCGGATCGAGCGCACGGAAGAAAGCCTCGGCAATGGGCAGGCCGGCGACGGTGATCGCGTCGCGGCTGTCCATGACACCGACGAACCGCGCATCGGCCGGGATGACCGCCGCGGAGGTGATGTCGCCCCCCTCCCCCAGATCCTCGGCCAGCGTGTCGCGGACGAAGCGTTGGAGATCGAAGCCTTCGAGCGACCAGTGCATGCGCGTTCTCCGCCGGACCTTTGAGGAAGCGCGGGCGGTAGCGTGCCGCAGCGCGCCACCGCAAGGCGGAAATTCAGGCTAAGGTGAGGCCAGGAACGCTGGCCGCAGCGGCGCCGGGGAGGTGCGCGGGCCCCGGGCGGGCGCGGAAGGTGAGGCTAAGGTGAGGCCAAGAAGCGGCCGTGCACCGCATGACACCCGAACCGGCCGGCGCGACATATGAGACAGGTGCGATAGTGGTCATGGCGGTCCTCCCCGGCGGAACGGGAACGACCCTGGCAAAGCCCGGCCGTGTAGGACAGCCCCGAGCGCGTGGCCCGGGGCAGCAAGCATCAGACCTTGGCGGCGTAGAGCAGCCGGTCGTTGCCGAGGTGGCCGAACACCTGCGCCAGTTCGCTCTCGCCGACCGCGAAGCAGCCCTGGCTGCGGCCGAGCTTGCCATGCTTGCTCAGCATCGAGGCGTTGGAATACCAGGCGCCGTGAATCACGATCGCACGGGCCAGTGCGTTGTTGTTGGTCGGATCGAGCCCGATCAGCCGCTGCGACCGCCCGTGCTTGCCGACATAATAGTTCGACGTGAGATAGGCGCCCGAGCTCGAGGCATTGGAGCCGTTCTGGTTGGAGAAGCGCTGCAAATAGCCGGTGTGCGCCGGATCCGATCCGCTGCCATGCGCAACCAGCAGGGTCGTCGTCTTCCCGCTGATCAGGTCGACGAGGTGGAACCGCGGCACGCCCGAGGATGCGGCGAAATCGGCGATCGCCATCCGGTCCCGGTTTACGATCCGGCTGCTGTGCGACTGAAGCGAGGCCATTGCTTCCCGGAACAGTGCCGGGCGTACCATGCGCGGCGACGTGAGCGGCGCGCGTGCCTGCGCCGGGACGGCAGCAAGCGCCGGCTTGGCAAACGCGGTGCTCGCGACGGCGACCCCGGCGACGGTGAGACCTGACGTTAGGAATGCACGGCGCGACGGCGCCTTTTCGACGATGGTGTTCACGTGGATTTCTGCCCTCAGCCCGCTCGAGCAGCGGCGATCCGCTGCCCAGGACCCTTTTAGCGTGGAAATCCAAACAGTTCCTGTCCGCTGGCGCCGTTCGCCCCGGCAGCGGCCCGGTTCATCTCACGGTTTCGGAAAGGCCACCGGTCGAAAGGTTCCAGATCGGGACGGCAGATTCTTTGCAGCATGTCAATGGCACAAAAGTGCGAAGACAACGTTAATACCGACATGGAGCGGCACGGCGAAGGTTGTTTCCCGCTACCGCATAATGTTGTTCGAGGGTTGTCATGAAGATCGGAACTTGCCGCGAATGGCTCGCGGCTGGAGCGCTGGCACTTTGCCTTCCTGCATTGCCCGCGATGGCACAGGACGCCGTCGCCCCGTTCAAGATATCTTCGAGTGAAGAGCTGAAGCCGGGCCATTATGTTTGGCAGGACGTCGCCGATACTTCAGGCCCCGTGACCGTGACCGTGAGCCTGCCGCTCCAGCGCGCCTATGTGTATCGTGGCAGCACCCTGATCGCCGTCTCGACGGTTTCGACCGGGAAGCCCGGCCATGAAACGCCCGTGGGCCAGTTCGAGATCCTTCAGAAGAAGGTCGACCACAAATCGAACCTCTATAACAATGCGCCGATGCCGTTCATGCAGCGGCTGACCTGGGACGGAATCGCGCTGCACGCCGGGAATATCCCGGGGCGCCCGGCCTCGCACGGCTGCATCCGCCTGCCCGCCTCCTTCGCCAAGAAGCTGTACGCTGCCACCACGATGGGCGCGACGGTGACGATCAACAACGACAGCTATGACCCGCTGTCGTCGCCGCCGCTGCCGGCCGAGAACTTCGGGGATTCGATGGGCGGCACGCTGACCGCGTCGCAGGACGTTGTGCCCGGCCGCGCCATCCGCACCGCGACTGCCCCGTAACGGCCACCCTCTGCCCCAAGCAGCCGGCGCCAGCCCCCTGCCGTTGAAGGAGCGGCCGGGGCTGGCCGAGGCGGCGCCTGAAGAAACGATGCAGTCGGTCCGCGATCGACACAAAAAAGGGGGCCGAGGCCCCCTTTTCCGGTTCAGCCGCGCGGGCCGCCGCGGGGGCGGAACGGGCGTGCCTGATGGCGGTGCTGCGGCGGGCCGCCGCGATGCGGACGCGGACCGCCGGTGCTGCCCGGGGGCGGCGGGCCGTCCATCGGCAGCACGCGCAGGTCGTCGTCACCCTCGCCCGCGGTGCGCTTCAACGCGGCCACGAAGCGGCTGGCGACAGCGCGCGGGATCTGGAAGGCGGTTTCGTCCGCGGCGATGCGGATCGCGCCGACTTCACCCTTGGTGATGTGGCCGCGACGGCAGAGCAGCGGCAGCAGCCAGCGCGGGTCGGCGTTCTGGCGGCGGCCGACGTTCATGCGGAACCAGACGCTGTCCTCGAAACCGGGGCGCGGGCCGTCGTCGCGGGGACCGCGTTCGCCACGATCGCCGCCGCTGCCGCCGACGAGCTCCTCTGCCGCAGGCAGCTTGGCGCGATAGGCGCGGACCAGCATGGCCGCGATATCGGCGGGCTCACGCCCTTCGAGCAGGCGCGCGCCCAGTGCGCGATCCTCTTCGTCCAGCTCCACCGTGTCGCTGAGCTTGGCGAGCAGGCGCTCGCGATCCGCCTCGCGGATGGCTTCGGGGGTCGGCACTTCGACCCATTCGGCGTTGATCTTGGCACCGCGCAGCATCATCTCGACGCGGCGGCGCTTCTGATAGGGGACCACCAGCGCGGCGATGCCCTTCTTGCCCGCGCGGCCGGTACGGCCTGAGCGGTGCTGGAGCGCTTCGGCATCGCGCGGCAGCTCGACGTGCACTACGAGGCTGAGCGACGGCAGATCGATGCCGCGCGCGGCAACGTCGGTGGCGACGCAGACGCGGGCGCGGCGATCGCGTAGCGCCTGAAGCGCGTGGTTGCGCTCGTTCTGGCTGTGCTCGCCCGAGAGCGCGACGGCGTCGAAGCCGCGCTCGACCAGGCTGGCGTGGAGGCGGCGGACCGCTTCGCGGGTCGCGCAGAAGAGGAAGGCGGTGTCCGGCTCGTGAAAGCGCAGCAGGTTCACCACCGCGTGCTCGATGTCGGACGGGGCGACGGTGACGCACTGATAGGCGATGTCGCCGTGGCCGCGATCGGCCGAAAGCGTCTCGATGCGGAGCGCATCGCGCTGGTAGCGCTTGGCAAGGGCGACGATCGGGCGCGGCATGGTGGCCGAGAACAGCAGCGTGCGGCGGCCATCCGGCGTCGCGTCGAGGATCTGCTCCAGATCTTCGCGGAAGCCCATGTCGAGCATCTCGTCGGCTTCGTCGAGGATCGCGGCGCGGATCGACGAGAGGTCGAGGGCGCCGCGCTCAAGATGGTCGCGTAGGCGGCCGGGCGTGCCGACGACGATATGGGCGCCGTGGCTCAGCGCGCGGCGTTCGCGCGACGGATCCATGCCGCCCACGCAGGTGGCGATGCGGGCGCCGGTCTGGCCATAGAGCCAGCCGAGTTCGCGCGCGACCTGGAGCGCAAGCTCACGCGTCGGTGCGATCGCGATGGCGAGCGGTGCGCCGGCGGGGCCGATCGAGCCGTCCTCCCCCAGCAGCTGCGGGGCCATGGCGAGGCCAAAGGCGACGGTTTTACCGGAGCCGGTCTGAGCGGAGACGACGAGGTCGCGTCCTTCGGCTTCGGGCTGGACGACGGCGGCCTGGACGGCCGTGGGTGCTTCATAGCCACGCGCAACAAGCGCCGCGGCGAGCGGTTCGGGAACTTTACCAAAGGGCATATGGCCCCAAATGGCGCTTTCCGCCGCAATGCACAAGGCGGTTGCGCCAAAAGCCCGGCGATTCCCGCAAATCCCCTCCCTCCGGTCGCGCTGGCGGCCGGAGGGAGGGGCTTGTTCCGATCAGTCGCCGGTGACGCGTACCGGACCCAGATCGCCCATGCCGATGGTGCCGCTGGCCATGCCGAGCATGCGGTCGAGCGAGACCTTGGCCTTCAGGCGCAGGCTCTCCTCGATCTCGATCCGCGGCTCCAGGTCGCGCAACGCCAGGTAGAGCTTCTCGATCGTGTTGAGCGCCATGTACGGGCAGATGTTGCAGTTGCAGTTGCCGTCGGCCCCGGGCGCGCCGATGAAGCGCTTCTCCGGCATCGCCTTTTCCATCTGGTGGATGATGTGCGGCTCGGTCGCGACGATCAGCGTGTCGCCGGTCACGGTCTGCGCATATTCCAGGATGCCGCGGGTCGAGCCGACATAATCGGCGTGGTCGAGGATCACCGCCGGGCATTCCGGATGGGCAGCAACCGGCGCGCCGGGATGCTCGGCCTTGAGCTTGAGCAGCTCGGTTTCCGAGAACGCCTCGTGCACGATGCACACGCCCGGCCACAGCAGCATATCGCGGCCGGTCTTGCGCGCCAGATAGCCGCCCAGATTGCGGTCCGGGCCGAAGATGATCTTCTGGCTGGGCGGGATCTGGCTCAGGATCTTTTCCGCCGAGGACGAGGTGACGATGATGTCGCTGAGCGCCTTCACCTCGGTCGAGCAGTTGATGTAGGTGAGCGCGATATGGTCCGGGTGCTGCGCGCGGAAGGCGGCGAACTGCTCGGGCGGGCAGCTGTCCTCCAGGCTGCAGCCGGCGGCCATGTCGGGGAGCACCACGATCTTTTCGGGGCTCAGGATCTTCGCGGTCTCTGCCATGAAGCGCACGCCGCAAAAGGCGATCACCTCGGCATCGGTGGCCGCAGCCTTGCGCGAGAGATCGAGGCTGTCGCCGACGAAATCGGCGAGGTCCTGGATCTCCGGCTTCTGATAATAATGGGCGAGGATGACGGCGTTGCGCTCCTTGCGCAGCCGGTCGATCTCTCCGAGCAGGTCGACGCCGGCCAAGGTGCCGCCGATGCCGTTGCGTGCGTCCATTCCAACTCCCCCGCGCCCGATACGGGCGATCAAGCCGCCCACATGGCCATTTGCGGCGGGTGCGGCAAGATGCTGCGGCGCGCCGAAGGGCAAGGAGCGCCCCCCGGCGCGCCGGACGGTGCTCAGAGCGAGCCCTCGGCCAGCAGCTCACGGGTGCGCTTGAGGGTAGATAGGAGCGCCGCCTTGTAGCCGGTATCGCCGTCGAACTGCGCCTGCTCGGCCTGCTCCTCGGCCCCGCCCGGTGCCCGGTCGCGCAGGCCCAGGTAGCAGTAGAAGCGCAGCTGCAGGGTGCCGTCGGGAGCCTCGATTACTTCGTTGATGATCGCCCCCTCGCGCGGGCCGGTCGCCTGGAAGAAGGTCACCTTGCGTTGCGGCTCCAGCACGATGATCTCGCGCAGGTCGTCCCCGGCGATGGTGGCTTCGCGAACGAAGTGCGTGGCGCTTTCCTCGGTGACGTCACAGCGGGTGCAGACGCCGGGCGGGAGGAACAGGCGGGCGTCGCGGGCCTTGCGCTCCAGCCCCTTCCACAGCTGTTCGCGGGTGAGCGGGCGTTCGTCGGGCGGGTTCACGGCGACGGTGGCGGTCGAATAGATCATGGCGTGTCTCCTTTGGGCGGGTCAGGCGGCGATGCGGGCGGCGAAGTCGCGGTAGGAGCGCAGCGGGCGGCCGAGCAGCGCCGTCAGGCGATCGACGTCGCCGGCATCGGGGATCATGCCGTCGGTCAGGAAGCGCTCGGCCATCAGGCGCATGTCGAGGGCCATCCACCCCGACATCGACTGACGCAGGGTCTGTTCGAAGGCAGCGGTGTCGTTGCCGGGATAGGCGATCGGGCGGCCGAGCACGTCCGACCAGATCGCGGCAATGTCCGTGCCGGTGAGCGTATCCGGGCCGACCAGGTTGATGCGGGTGAGCGGCAGCGGGGCCGACGCCCGTTCGCGGCGGACCAGCTCGATCGCGGCAACCTCCCCCACGTCATGCGCCTCGACCATGGCGAGGCCCTTGTCGCCGACGGGCATGGGGTAGATGCCATAGCCGGTCACCACGTCTTTGATCGTGACGTCGTTGTCCATGTAATAGGCCGGGCGCAGGATGGTGGCGTGGAAGCCCATCTGCTCAAGCATGCGCTCCACCCCGAACTTGCCGGCGAAATGGGGCACGTTCACATAGAGGTCGCTGTGGATGACGGAGAGGTAGACGATCCGCTCGATCCCCGCCTCGCGCGCGATGGCGAGCGTGACCAGCGCCTGGGTGAATTCATCCGGAACCACGGCATTGAGCAGGAACAGCGTCGAGACGCCGGCAAAGGCGCTGCGCAGCGAGTCCACGTCGAGGAGGTCGCCCTGGACCACATCGACGCCGGGCGGGAAACTGGCCTTTGCGGGATCGCGGACGAGCGCGCGGACATCGGCATCGCGACGGACGAGCTGTTGGACGACATGGCGGCCGATGGTGCCGTTCGCTCCGGTTACGAGAATGGTCATGGGGGTCACTCCTTGCGCCACTTGGCACTCCCGAAATTAGTGATCCACGACGGCCCCAATAGAGGCTATATGTGGACGCATCGTCTCACTGGTGGAACACATGGACCTGCTTGCGCTTGCCGACTTCAACCTGGTCGCTCGTCATGGCGGGTTCGGAAAGGCGGCGCGCGCGAGCGGCCGGCCCAAGGCGACGCTGTCGCGCCGGGTGGCGGAGCTGGAGGCGAGGCTGGACCTGCGCCTGTTCGAGCGCGGCGCCCGCGACCTGAAGCTGACCGAGGAAGGTCGCGCCCTGTTTGAGCGCACGGCCACGCTGCTGACCGAGATCGACGAGACGGCAGCGGCGATCGCGTCGGGCGGCGCCCGGCCGCGCGGGACCATGCGGATCAGCGCGCCGCTGCTGTTCTCGCAGATCGCGATGGGGCGGCTGGCGGCCGGATTTGCGCTTCAGTACCCGGAGGTTCGGCTGGAAGTCACGACCGAGGATCGCGCCGTCGACATGGTCGAAGAAGCGTATGACCTGGTGATCCGGGTGAACCCGGCGCCCGACGACAGCCTGGTCGGCCGCGCGTTCCTGCACGACCGGCTGGTGGTGGTAGCGAGTCCCGAGCTGGCGCGCCCGGCGGGCGACGTGGCGGCGCCGGCGGTGATCCGGGGCGCTGCCGATCGCGCCGGCAGCTGGACCCTGTCGACACCGGCGGGGAGCAGCCGGATGGCGGTGGAACCGGTGCTGCGCCTGTCGTCGCTGACGATGGTGCGGGACGCGGTGCTGGCGGGCGTCGGCGCCGGACGGCTGCCGGTGTCGCTGGTCGGGCACGACCTGACCGCCGGCAGGCTGGCGCATTGGGGCGATGTCGAGGGATCGGAGATTTCGCTCTGGGCGCTCTATCCCTCCCGCCGATTGTTGAGCGCTCGGGTCTCGGCGTTCCTCGACCATCTGAAGGCGGCTTTCCCCAGGGGCGCGCCCGAGGAGCTGGCCGCGTTCATCGCCGCCTAGCGACGGTTGGCGAGCACTTCGTCGATCGGGGCGGTGACGTCCCAGCGCTCGTTGTCGCGGGCACGGCGTTCGTTGGGAAAGGTCACCAGCACGCGCGCGTCGCCATAGCCGACGCTTTGCAGCGGGGCGCCGAGCAGCCGGGCGAGCGCGGCGCGCGCCTTTTCACGGGCCTGAGCCATGCGCTCGGGCGAGCGGGCCTCCGCCTGGGCCTTCGTCTGGGCGGCTTGCGATGTGCGGCGGGCGAGGTTTTCGCCGGCCTCGCGGGTCACGAACACGCCCTGGGTGCGGACAAGGCTGCGCTGCGATTCATCGACATTGGGCTTGGCCACGGTCACATCAGGGGCATCGACGATCAGCGTGCGCGAGCCTTCCGACCATTGCAGGTCCGCCGGGCCGATCTGCGAGACGTCGACGAAATAGTCGACCGAGAACGGCACCTTGATGACCTGGTTCGACTTCAGCATGCCCATGCCGCGCACATCGGTGGCGGTGCTCTGAAGCGTGCCGGAAAGTTCGGCAACCTTGAGGGTGGAGGCGCCGGACAGGCGGGCGGTGATGAGGCGGGTGACGGCGGTGCCGTCCTTCTCCTCGGTCACCACATAATTCTCGGTATAGCGCTGGTAGAACAGCACGCCTGCCAGCGTCAGCGCGGCACCGGCGACCAGCACCGCAACGGCGCGCACGAACTGCGGTTTCAACTGCGTCGCCATTCGCCAGCCTCCATCGCGAGCCCCCGCCCCTCCAGGTCGATCAGGTGCGCAAGCACCGAACGCTCGGCGGCGGGGAGCAGCCGCGCGTCGAGCCCGACATACATGCGCGCGACCATCGCCGGCACGGCGCCCACCCCCTCGTCGAGCAGGCGCAGGATCTGGCCCTCGCGCGAGCGGCGATGGCCGAGCAGGCCGCGCACGAAGCGCTGGGGATTCTCCACCGCCTCGCCATGACCGGGGTAATAGATGCGATCGGTGCGACCCATCAGCTTTTCGAGGCTGGCCATATAGGCGCGCATGTCGCCGTCGGGCGGCGAGACGATGGTGGTGGACCATCCCATGACATGGTCGCCGCTGAACAGCGCGCCGCTTTCGGGAAGCGCGAAGGCAAGGTGATTGGAGGTGTGGCCGGGGGTCTCCACCGCGACCAGCGACCAGCCGTCGCCGGACACCCCGTCCCCCTCCGCCAGCACCCGATCTGGCGCATAGCCGGTGTCGAAGGCGGCATCGGCACGGGGGCCGGCATCCTCCATCGTGAGCGGCGTGCAGCCGACCACGGGCGCGCCGGTGCGCGCGGCAAGCGGCGCGGCGGCGGGGCTGTGGTCGCGGTGGGTGTGGGTACACAGGATCGCCACGAGCCGGCGATTGCCGACCGCGGCGACCAGCGTGTCGAGGTGCGCCGCGTCGACCGGACCCGGATCGATGATGGCAGCATCGACGGCGCCGCCGACCACATAGCTCTGCGTGCCGGTGTGCGTGTAGGGCGAGGCGTTGGGGGCAAGGATGCGAAGCACCAACGGCTCCAGCGCGATCGGAACACCGGTCGGGGGATGCGTCATGCCCCCGACATGGCGGCTCGGACGGCGCGGCACAAGCTTTGCGGGGGATTGGGGGGCGGCGCGTGGGGGTCCGCGCCAAGGCCGAGGGAATACGGAAGTGCTTATGTCACTTCACCTCAGCATCACGGATCGCCGCAATCGCCTCTATTTCGATCATCGCCTCAGGATCGTAGAGCGCGTTTACTTCGGCGATAGTATCTGCCGGATATGGCTTGGTGAAGAATGTGCGTCGGAGCTCGACCACCTCCTGGAAATTCCCCATGTCGGTGACGAAGATCGTCACCTTGATCACGTCCTTGAGGCTCGACCCTCCAGCTTCCAGAGCGCGTCTGAGATTGGCAAACGCCTGCTCGCCCTGCGCACGGAAGCCACCTTCGACGATTTTGCCGTCGTCCGCTGCGCCGGCCTGACCGGAAATGAAAAGCAGATTGCCGAACTTGATGCCCTGCGACAGCAGGAAGGGTGCGTAATTGTCGGGGTCGGTGTGGACACGTTCAAGTTCCATTGTTTCACTCCATCGTTGCGGGCGACGGTGAACAAAAACGAACCGGTCCCTTGGGCTGATGGTCGAAGAATTGATATGATGATGGCTTGGCGACAAACTCCAAATTGTCATTCGACAGATTAGGTGAGTTCATCGATGGTCCGACGCCTCCCTTCGCTGTCCTCGCTGCGTGCTTTCGAGGCGGCGGCGCGCCATGGCAGCTTCAAGCGCGCGGCTAGCGAACTGGCGGTGACGCCTACGGCGGTGAGCCATCAGATCCGCGCGCTGGAAGCGCATGTCGGCTTCTCTCTGTTCGAGCGACGGACGCGCCAGGTGATACTGACCGAACCTGGCGCGAAGCTCTATCCGGTGCTGCGTGATGGCTTCGACGCGTTTGCGGAGACAATCGAGCGGCTCACGGGCCGCCGCAGCCGTGCGCAAGTGACGATCTCGGCGACGATCGCCTTCACGGCGTGCTGGCTGGTGCCGCGCGTTGCGGCGTTCCGCGCGCTACATCCCGACATCGATCTTCAGCTTCAGGCATCCGACGAAGTGGTCAATATGGAAGAGGCTGGAGTGGATATCGCTATTCGCTACGGTTCCGGGCCTTACCCGGGTTTTGCCGTCACACCTTTGTTCGCGGATCGCTTCGCGCCGGTTTTCAATCCTATGCTGAAGCTTGCCGGCGTCGAAGACCTCTCGCGTTGGCCGCTGATTGATTTCCAGTGGAAACGACGCAGCCCCGACAATCCAACTTGGTCCCGCTGGTTCGCAGAGGCGGGACTGGACGAACCAGCAGAGCCTGCCCAACTTCGCTTTTCTGATGAAAGCCACGCAATTCAAGCAGCAGTGGCCGGCCAGGGAATTGCGCTCGCCAGTCTGGCTCTGGTTCAAGATGACCTTGCAGCGGGGCACCTAATCCAGCCGTTTGGACCGGCGATCTCGGGCTTCCGGCATCATTTGCTGCGACGAGAGACGCAAGCCGGTCCGGCCGTGACGGCGGTCGCACAATGGTTGCAATCGGAGGCTGAGGTGACGGCGCGGCCCTTTAGCGTGAGCGCCCGCCGCAAAGCTCTGGCCGGACCGTCATCGATTTGATGCGTCCCGTTCGATTGCAGCTTGTCTTGATCCGACGATCGCTTTCGGAACGTTTGTGAGCGGCCTCAAATTACCGGGTGTGGGGCGCAAGCGGACTGGCGGCCTTATGCTACGGTTCGGGTTTAGCCGCCGCTCGTTCCTGTAAGGCGATCGAGCCATGCCTGGGCTTGCTTGGGCTCGCCGACCGCTTCCGGCCCGACCGGCCCGCGGGACGCGACGAACTGCTGGTGAAGATCGAACGGTGGCATTCCCAGTCGGTCCCGTGCCCCATCAATTGCGTCGCCAAGCTCGTTGAGATTGTCGACCGTTGGAGCGACCGCCGCGCGCATCGTACGGTCGCCATTATGGTCGAAGAGACCCCATTTCCCCGAAGCCGTCACCCGCAATGCCGCGATCAGCGCCACGGTATATTCGGTTTCGAGTTCAGCCCTGTGCTCGTCGAGGCGAGCAAGACGGTCAGCCTTTGCCATGGGGTTCCCTAGATCGCCGCACCTTCGTCTGCAATCATGGCCCCGCCCCTTGCCGCCGCGGGCTTTTGCCGCGAGTTGGCGGACGCTCGACGTTTTACTGCCGCATCGAGGTACTCGCCCCATGATTGAGGCTTCGGCCTTTTCCGTTCGCTGTGGTGACGGGTTTCTCGTCGCCGGCTTTGCCCGGGACCATGCGATCCTGAGCTGGTCGCTCACGCGGCCGGGCTTCACCCGGGCGCGGCGGGTGGCGTGGCTGCACGTCCGGGACGCGGAATTGTCGCTGGAGCGCGATCCCGCGGACCTGCTGGAGGCGCGGATGGCGGCGGCGGGGCTGGAGGATGCGGTGCATCTGATGACGTCGCGGGATGTCCGCCACCACCATGTGGGGCGGGCCTGCGTAGGCAACGCCGTCGCGACGTGCCTGGCGACGGTGGGCCTGGGCAATGCGGTGCGGATCGGCGCTCCGCCGCATGCGCATCGGGGTGCGGGGACGATCAATCTTCTCGTCCATGTCGACCGCCCGCTATCCGGGGCGGCGCTGGTCGAGACGATCTCGATCGCCGCACAGGCGCGGACGGTGGCGATTGTCGACCTGGACTGGAAACCCCGCGGGGAGGTCGTGACCGGTACCGGCACCGACTGCATCGTCGTCGCGACGCCGCTGGGATCCCCGACCGAGCAGTTCGCGGGGCTGCATACCGATGTCGGTGTGGCGGTGGGGCGCGCCGTTCATGAGGCGGTCGCGGCGGGCGGGAAGCTCTGGATCGAGGAGCAGGCCTGAAGGGCGAGCCGTGCGGCCCGCCCTTCGCTTGCGTGCGCCGCGGCTTAGTCCAGGTCGGGGTGGGCCATCTGCTGTTCGAGTTCGGCGATGCTCTGGTCGATGTCGGCGACGGCCTGCTTGCGGTCTTCGGCGGGAATGTCGGGATTGGTGGCCAGCGTCGCGCGAGTGCCGCGCAGGCCGGCGAGCGCACCGGTGAGAGCGTTGCGCTGGATCGCGGCCACGTCGATATTCGCGGCAGCCTGGGCGGCAGTGGCTGCCGCCGCCGCGCGGGCGCCGGTTGCCACCGCAGCCTGGGAAACCGCGTTGATGCGGTCCTGGCAGATGACCATCACGGTGCCGTTGCCCTGGCGACGGTTGATGACAAAGGCGCCGGGTTCACCCTGCTTGCCGCAGGTGCCGTCGATGACGGACGGACCGGCGTTGATGACCTGGACGCGCGGGACCGGCGGCACCGGAGGAACCGGCGGGGCGAAGGTCGTCGGCGGCAGCGGTGCTCCGGGCGCGGCCGGCGGCAGCGGCGCCATGGGTGCGGCGGGCGCGAGCGGCGCGGCAGGTGCGGCAACCTGCAGCAGCTGCGGCTTCGGGAGTTCGATGCGGGCGATGTCGACGCCGGTGGAATGGCTGACGCGGGTGCGCAGCGTTTCCGCGGCCTGGGTACCCGATGCGGTGAGGCCCAGTGCGCCGAGCGCGATGCCTGCGATTCCGGCGGAGCCTGCGACACGACGGAACGGCGACACGCTGCGGTGCTTGGACAACATCTTCAATCTCCCCTTGATCTCGTTGACGGTGTGGAGGTGGCAGGCGGCCGATACCGCGCCCCCATGCGCCGACTTCACGATCGCGCGGCCATAGGCGTAGCGGACACCCGGACGGGCGCGGGCGAGCACCATGGCGTCGCAGGCCATTTCCTGATCGGCGCGAAAGGCGCGGAAGGCGCGCCAGGCAATCGGATTGAACCAGTGGCAGGCGAGCACCGCGAGCGCGATCCAGTTGGCGAGCAGGTCGCCCCGGGCGTGGTGGCCAAGCTCGTGCGCGAGGGCGAGCGTGCGCTCCTGCTCGTCATAGCGTTCGGCAAAGTCGCGCGGAAAGGCGACGTAGCGGCGCCATACCCCGAAGGCGAGCGGGCCCGAGGCGGCGTCCGTCTCGAACACGCGGACCTTGCCCTGCGCCACGTCATAGCCGCGGCCGGACGCGAGCACGCGGCGACAGAACCGGTCGTGCCGCACGACATGCCAGCAGAAGAAGATCGCGGCACCCGCGAACCAGAACAAGACAGCCAGCCCCGGCACATCGGCCATGCCCCAGCCCTGCGGCACCGCCGGGATCGCGGCGACCGGCTGCATCAGCATCAGGGTGCCGGGAGGGATCGGAGCGCCGATCGGGCTCGTCTCGACCAGCCGCAACGGCGACGGCAGCGGCGGCAGGGCCATGCGCAACGCCGGCAACAGCCACAGCGCATAGGCGACACCGGGGCCGAACGCGCGGCGCGTGGGCGCGCGCATCGCCAGCACCAGCAGCATCAGCAACGTCGACGCGACCAGCGTCTCTACCGCCCAGGCGATCATTGCTTGAGCTCCTTCAACAGGGACTCGATTTCCTCGATCTCGCGGCTGCTGAGCTGGTCGCGGCGGGCGAGATGGGCGACGAGCGGCGTAAGGCTGCCGCCGAACAGGCGGTCGATCAGCCGCTGCGATTCGCCGGTGACGTAATCCTCCCGCGCGACGGCCGGGCGATAGCGATAGCGGCGGCCGTCCTCCTCATGCGCGACGACCTGCTTTGCGAGCAGGCGGCCGAGCAGGGTCTTGACCGTGTTGGCGCTCCAGGCGCGATCCTGGGGCACGCGCTCGACCACCTCCTGGGCGGTGAGCGGGCTTTCGTCCCACAGCACCTCCATCACGACATGTTCGGCATCACTGATCCGTTCGGCCATAACGCAACTCCCTGACTACGTGTGTAGTCTACCCGTTTACACGCGTAGTCAAGAGCGGCGGATTACCTACGCCAGTGGCGAACGGGATCCTTCAGCGGAGGCAGCGCAAACTGTCGGTAGGCTTTACAGATGCAACTACATCCGAACCGGCGTTAACCAAGGGAAGCCCCGGGTTTCTACCTATTGCGGGAAGTGGCACGGTCGCTGCATCATTGTAGCCGTACCGCGCGATCGCGCGCTTCAACGGGCGGGCCCAGGCACCTTCGGGTGCGGGTCCGCCCACCCGGTACTTCCAGACAGATCGATGGACTGGAGCTCAAGGGGCTTGGGGCCGGTGGCGAGTCGCGGCGTGCGCAGACGGGCGCTTTGGCCAGGGCGCGTGCTGGCGAGGGGTCGCGGCGCGAAATCGGACCGGCGGCAGCGGCATTGCGCGCGTGTCCGAGGCGCCCGCCCCCCGTAGGGAGCGGGCGCACGAAAGGTCAGGCGGTAGCGGGGCGCTCGGCGCCGAAGAGCTGGGCGAGCTCGCCGCTCTCGTACATTTCCATCATGATGTCGGAGCCGCCGACGAACTCACCATGGACATAGAGCTGGGGGATCGTCGGCCAGTCGGAATAGGCCTTGATACCCTGGCGAATGCCCTGGTCCTGGAGCACGTCGACGCTCTCGAACTCGACGCCCAGGTGGTTGAGGATCGCGATCGCGCGGCTGGAAAAGCCGCACTGCGGGAACAGCGGGCTGCCCTTCATGAACAGCACGACGTCGTTGTTCTTTACGAGCTGGTCGATGCGGGCCTGGGTGTCTTCGCTCATCATTCTTACTCCTGTACGGGCGCGGCCGTAGTCAGCTGCAATGCATGGAGGACGCCCCCCATGCGGCCGCCAAGGGCGGCGTAGACTGCCTGGTGCTGGCGCACCCGGGGCATCCCGCGAAAACTCTCGGACACCACCCGGGCGGCATAATGATCCCCGTCCCCGGCGAGATCGGTGATCTCGACCGTCGCGTCGGGAATGCCGGCGCGGATCAGCGCTTCAATTTCGGCGGCAGGCATGCCCATCGATTACTGCGCCTCGAACAGCTGGCGGCGCGCCTCGATCGTCAGCTCCTCGAGCGCCTTGCGCACGGTCGCCTCGTCGGTCGCGACGTCGGCTGCCGTGAGGTCGCCGACCAGCTTGCGGATCACGTCACCGTCGCCGGCTTCCTCGAAATCGGCCTGGACCACCGCCTTGGCATAGGCATCGGTTTCCTCGGGCGTGAGGTTCATCTTGGCCGCCGCCCACTGGCCGAGCAGGCGATTGCGACGCGCGGTCACGCGGAAGATCATTTCCTCTTCGCGGGCAAACTTGTTTTCGAACGCCCGTTCGCGATCGTCGAAGGTGGTCATGCTGGTCCCCTAATCTGGTTTGTCGGAGATAGGATGGCCGATGCGGCAAGGCAACGGGCGTGGCCTCAACCCGAACCGTACGCCCTGCAAGGGCAGGGGCGCGACCGGACGACGCGCAAAACCGGGCCCGGAAGCTTTTCCTTCCGGGTGCACCGCCTTGGTCGAACGATTGCGGCCGGTGGCGCCGGCCGGCGATCAGGCCGCGGCCTGCCCCGGTGCGTTGCCGGCGGTGGCGGTGAGCCACGGCCGTGCCTTGCCGACGTTCGCCTCATAGCCGCCGATCGCCTCCCCGCGCGCCAGGGTCAGGCCGATCTCGTCGAGCCCCTGCATCAGGCAGGCGCGGCGGAACGGGTCCATTTCGAACGTGAACCGGTCCTGGAACGGCGTGGTGACGGTCATCGTCTCAAGATCGATGGTGACGGGATTGTTGCGGGCGACCTCCACCAGCCGATCGACCGCCTCCTGCGGGAGCACGACCGCGACGATGCCGTTCTTGAACGCGTTGCCTGAGAAAATGTCGGAGAAGCTGGGCGCGATCACCGCCTTCACGCCCATGTCGCCCAGTGCCCAGGCCGCATGTTCGCGGCTGGAGCCGCAGCCGAAATTCTCGCCCGCGATCAGCACCGGCGCGCCCGCATAGCGCGGATCATCGAACACATTGCCGGGTTCGGCGCGGACGCTTTCGAACGCCCCCTGCCCCAGCCCCTCCCGCGTGGTGGTCTTCAGCCAGCGCGCGGGAATGATGATGTCGGTGTCGATGTTCTTCGCGCCCCAGGGATAGGCGCGACCTTCAACGCGGGTAACGGGTTCCATGGTCTGCTTTCGCGAGGATGGCGCAGATCAGCGCTGCGCGGTGACCGGGGCCGGTCTGGAAGGTGAACGTTCGGCACTTGCGGCATAGGCGGCGGCCAGACCACTCAGGACTGCGCCACCCACCAGCGCCATCAATGCTCGTTTCATCCGTTATTCCCCCATCAGGTTTCGTACATCGGTCAACCGGCCCGTTACCGCCGCCGCCGCCGCCATTACCGGAGAAACGAGGTGGGTGCGAGCGCCTGGACCTTGCCGCCCCACAAAATTGCGGTTCGACGTCGAGGCACAACGCTCTCCCGCAGGAACTCGATCCGGGTTC
This sequence comes from Sphingomonas sp. 3-13AW, assembly GCF_049311085.1. Taxonomy (NCBI): domain Bacteria; kingdom Pseudomonadati; phylum Pseudomonadota; class Alphaproteobacteria; order Sphingomonadales; family Sphingomonadaceae; genus Sphingomonas; species Sphingomonas sp. 3-13AW. The sequence goes on from NZ_JASNVZ010000006.1 coordinate 84,759, forward strand.
ATGCCCAGACACATCGAGCAGCCGGGTTCGCGCCATTCAAAGCCGGCGTCGGTGAACACGCGGTCGAGTCCCTCTGCCTCGGCCTGCCGCTTCACCAGGCCGGAGCCGGGGACGACGAGCGCCTGGCGGACGCCGTCCGCGATCCGACGACCGCGCAGCACTTCGGCTGCGGCGCGCAGATCCTCGATCCGGCTGTTGGTGCAGCTGCCGATGAAGATGTTCTCGACCGGAATGTCCTGCATTCGCGTGCCCGGCTCCAGGCCCATATAGTCGAGCGACTTGCGGGCGGCGATGCGCTTGGCCGGATCGGCGAAGCTGTCGGGATCGGGCACAGCGCCGGTGATGGAGACCACGTCCTCGGGGCTGGTGCCCCAGGTGAGCGAGGGCGAGATCTCGTCCGCGTCGATGACGATCGTCGCATCATAGCGGGCGCCCGGATCGGTCGCGAGGCTGCGCCAATAGGCGACCGCCTGATCCCACTCTTCTCCCTTGGGCGCCATCGGGCGACCCTGGAGATAGGCGAAGGTCTTGTCGTCGGGGGCGATCAGGCCCGAGCGCGCGCCCGCCTCGATCGACATGTTGGCGACGGTCAACCGGCCTTCGATCGACATGTCGCGAATGACGCTGCCGGTATATTCGAGCACATAGCCGGTGCCGCCGGCGGCTCCCAGCCGGCCGACGATGGCGAGCGCCACGTCCTTGGGACCGACGCCGAAGCCGAGCTTGCCCTCGACGCGGACTTCCATCGTCTTCGACTGCTGGAGCAGCAGCGTCTGGGTGGCGAGCACATGCTCGACCTCGCTGGTGCCGATGCCGAACGCGAGCGCACCCAGGGCGCCATGCGCGGAGGTATGGCTGTCACCGCAGACCAGCGTCGTGCCGGGCAGCGTGAAGCCCTGTTCCGGACCCACGACATGGACGATGCCCTGTTCGGCCGCGACCGCATCGATATAGCGGATGCCGAACTCCGGCGCGTTGCGCTCCAGCGCGGCAAGCTGGCTGGCGCCCGCGGGATCGGCGATCGGCAGGCGCTTGCCGTCGGCGTCGACCCGCGCGGTGGTCGGCAGATTGTGGTCGGGCACCGCAAGGGTGAGGTCGGGCCGGCGCACGGGGCGACCGGCGGCGCGAAGCCCGGCAAATGCCTGCGGGCTGGTCACCTCATGGACGAGGTGGCGGTCGATGTAGACAAGGCAGGTACCGTCGTCGCGGCGCTCCACGACGTGATCGGCCCAGATTTTTTCGTACAGAGTGAGAGGACGACTAGCCATTGCGGGCGAGTAACAGTTTCTTTCGCCAAAGCAAGGGTTTCAGCAAGGATCGGATAGTGGGAGGCAGCGGCTTGGCCACGTTTATGGGGCCGGGCCGAGTTTGATCATTAATCCCATTCCCGTCCGTCGCCGCTTCGGATTATCAACCTTGCATGGGGTTCGGCGTTTTCATCCACCGGTCTGATTCGATCTACGACGACACACCGGCTGAGCGTTACCAGTTTCCGAGACAATATCTCGAGCGCGCCCGGGCATGTGTCGGCGACTGGATCGTCTACTATGAGCCAAGGAAAGTGGCGGAGACTCGCGGCTATTATGCGGTGGCGAAGGTGGAGCGGGTTACGCCCGATCCCGCAGCGCATGACATGTTCGTCGCCCTGATCGAGCCTGGCAGCTATCTCGACTTCGCAACGCCGGTCCCGTTTTCTGATGAAGACGGACCAATTGAACGAGGCGTTCTCAACGAGCACGGGCGCATTTCCGGACGCGCCCAGGCCGCCGTTCGGGGGTTGTCACCAAACGACTTCACCCGGATTGTGGAAGCGGGCCTCGCCGATGACAATCCGCTTCTGCCTCGAACAGGTTTCGGGATCGACGAACCACGTCTTCGCGAGGAGCGAGCTCCCTTTGTGTTCGATGAAGTACGAGAGCGCGTTACTACCCTTGTATCGCGCGTCGTGCGCGATCGCGTGTTTCGGCGAATTGTTTTGCGCGCCTATGATGAGCGCTGCGGCGTCACCGGACTAAAGCTCATCAACGGCGGCGGGCGGGCCGAGGTGGAGGCCGCTCACATCCGCCCCGTCGAGGCGGGTGGCCCCGACATAGTGAGCAATGGCTTAGCGCTTTCCGGAACGGCGCACTGGATGTTCGACCGCGGCCTGATCGGCCTCGCTGATGACATGCAGATAATTGTCTCGCGGCAGGCCAATGACCCGGACAGCATCCGATCGGTCATCAATGCGAGTGGCCGGCTTTTATTGCCGAAGCGAGAGGCCGACCGGCCGCATCCGCAATTCGTTCGGTGGCACCGGGAGCATTGCTTCAAGCATTGAGATGCTTGCTACACGCGGCTCTCCGACTCTCAAACTCAGGCGGTCGCCATTGGGGCCCGGCCCCTACCCTTCGTAGGCGGCGGTGGTTTTTGCGCGGACTTCTTCGGGGGTTACGCCGGGGGCGCATTCGACCAGGCGGAACGGGGTCTGGTGGTCGGGGCGCTGGAAGACGGCGAGGTCGGTGATGATCATGTCGACCACGTTCCTGCCGGTGAGCGGCAGGGTGCAGGCGGGGATGAACTTGGGGTCGCCGTTCTTGGAGCTGTGCTCCATCACGACGATGATCTTCTTGACGCCCGCGACCAGGTCCATGGCGCCGCCCATGCCCTTGATCATCTTGCCCGGGATCATCCAGTTGGCGATGTCGCCGTCCTGGCTGACCTCCATCGCGCCCAGCACCGTCAGGTCGATGTGGCCGCCGCGGATCATCGCGAAGCTCTGTTCCGAACCGAAATAAACGGACTGCGGCAGTTCCGAAATGGTCTGCTTGCCGGCGTTGATGAGGTCGGGATCCTCCTCGCCGGCATAGGGGAACGGGCCGATGCCGAGCATGCCGTTTTCGGACTGAAGGGTGACCTCCACGCCTTCGGGAATATGGTTGGCGACCAGCGTCGGGATGCCGATGCCGAGGTTCACGTAGAAGCCGTCTTGCAGCTCGCGGGCGGCGCGGGCCGCCATCTCGTCGCGGGTCCAGGGCATGGGGCTACTCCTTTGGGGTGCCGGTCGCGGCGCGGACGGGCGCCGCGGGGACGGCGGCCGGATCGGTCCAGCGGCGGTTGGCAGGAAAGACGTCGGCGACGCCGCCCTTGAGGGCGGTGCCGTAGACGGGGTTGGGAAGGACGAACCAGCCGGCGCCCCACAAGGGCTCGATCTGCACGCTGCTGGCAGCCGCACGGCGGGCGGCAGGCGTCATGCCGGGCGCCGAGAAGAGATCGCTGAAGTCGCCGAGCTGGTCGCCGACGAGGGCCACGACGCAGTATTTCGCCGTCACCTGCGCGCGGCGCGCGTCCTTGCTGCCGTCCGTGCCGTCCTGCTTGAGCAGCAGCGTCTCCCCCGGCACCGCCTTGCCGAGGCCCGCGCCTTCGAGTGCGCGTGCGGTGGCGAGCGCGCTGCCGGCGGTGCGGTTGGAGATGAAGATCACCTCGACCCCCGCCTTGCGCGCGGCGGTCAGCGCCTTCACCGCGCCGGGGACGGCATCGACCATGGCGGCCCCGGTCGCTTCCCAGCGGCGCCAGCGGGCGTCGTCATAGGAGAGGCCGCGTTCCGCCTCGTCCGCTTCATAGCCGAGGTTGAGGAGCACGGTCTCGTCGATGTCCAGGACGATCGCGAGCGGCTTGGTGCCGCACTCGGCGAACCTCGGTGCGGCGAGCGTCGATCCCGGGGCGAGCGCGACCGAAATCGCCCCGATCCCCGCCTGGCGATAGTCGACGTTGATGCGGACTTGCTGGGAGAGCGCGCGATAGGCTTGCGCCGACAGCGCCGCGGCCTCGCCCGAGCCATAGAGGAATTGCATGCCCGGCGGCGCGGTCGCCCCACCGGGGCCACGGCCGCTTGCAGGCGGAAGTGGGGACATCGGCGCGGCAGGCGGCGCCTCGGTCCCGGTCGGGGGCGGCAGCGGGCCCGAGACGATGGTGATGCCCTGCTTGCGGGCCTTTTCGCGAAGCTCGGCCTGGCGCTTGGCGTCGCGACGCTGGGCACGCTCCTGCGCGCGTGCCTGCTTGCGGGCGGCCCTGGTCTGGCCGCCGGCGTTGTCGTCGCCGGACGATACCGCGTTCCTGCCGATCACGGCGGCCGCACCCAGCGGCAGCGCCGCGACGCATCCCGGCAGCAGCAGCGCGATCGCCGCCGCGCCGGCCACCGCCAGCCGTTGTCCGCCCCGCAAGGTCATCATGCCGCCGGACGCTCGCGCACGGTGCGGAATTCGATCTTCTTGTCGTAGGGCGCGCCCACGATCATGCGCTTCACATAGATGCCCGGCAGGTGGATGCAGTCGGGATCGAGGCTGCCGACCGGCACCACTTCCTCGACCTCTGCCACGCAGATGCGGCCGGCGGTCGCCATCGGTTGGTTGAAGTTGCGCGCAGTCTTGCGGAACATCAGGTTGCCGGCCTCGTCGGCCTTCCACCCCTTGATGATCGCGAGGTCGGCGCGGATGCCGCGCTCGAGGATATATTCCTCGCCGTCGAAGACCTTCACTTCCTTGCCCTCGGCCACCTGGGTGCCGACCCCGGTCTTGGTGTAGAAGCCCGGGATCCCCGCCCCGCCCGCGCGGCAGCGCTCGGCAAGGGTGCCCTGGGGGCAGAACTCGACCTCCAGCTCGCCCGAGAGATACTGGCGCTCGAACTCCTTGTTCTCGCCCACATAGGAGGAGATCATCTTCTTCACCTGGCGCGAGCGCAGCAGCTTGCCGAGGCCGACGCCGTCGATGCCGGCATTGTTGCTGGCGATGGTGAGCCCGGTGACCCCCGACGCCTCGATCGCGTCGATCAGCCGTTCGGGAATCCCCGAAAGGCCGAAGCCGCCGGCGCAGATCAGCATGTCGTCGTGGAGCAGCCCGTCGAGGGCGGAGGCCGCATCGGGGTAGAGCTTGTTCATCGGCACCTCTCTTCGTCCCGTCGATAGGAGGAGCCGGGCAGCGGGGTCAAGCGGCGGCCAGAACCCTGCATCGGCCGCACAGCAAGTTCACGCAAACCCTTGCACAAAGGTGCAATACCGGCGAACCTAAGTCGTTATTAACCGATCTCGGCCATTTATATCCCCGTGACTGCTGCCCTGCCTGTTTCAGCCAAGTTCGGCGGAGCCGTAGGGCTGAGTCTTGCCTCCTTCGCCTTGTCGACCTTGAGCCTCATGCTGACGAGGTTCGATGGCAATATCGCGTACATCTGGACGAATACTGCCTTGGTCATCGCCGCGCTTTCGCTGCGGCCGCCCGCGCAATGGGGGTGGATGCTGCCGGGGTTCGGCATCGCGATGTTCACCGCCACCGTCTTTTTCGGCATGGGCCTGGCCGCGGCCGGGCCGCTGCTGGCGGCGACCATGACGGAGGCCGTGCTTCCCGCCTGGCTGCTGCGGCGGTGGAAGGGCAAGTATCTCGACCGGGTGTCCGGGGTCGCGACATTCCTGCTCGTCGCGGGAGTCGTGGGACCTTTGGTCGGCAGCTTCATCGCGGCGCCGGCCGTGAGCCTGCTCACCGGGGTCAGTTGGAACGTGACCGCAGCCCGCTGGTTCGCGAGCCACGGGCTGGGCACCATCACCTTTACGCCCCTGATGCTGCTGCTGCTGCGCGGCGAGACGTCGCGGTGGCTGAAGGCGCCCTCACGCGAGCTGCTGGGTGCGCTCGGCATGCTGTCGCTGGTTGCGGCGGTAGTGGCAGGCGTGTTCACCCAGGGCATCGCCCCGCTCCTGTTCCTGCCGCTGCTGCCCATGCTGGCCGCGACCATGCTCTATGTGCGGGTCGGCGCCGCGGGATCGATCGTGCTGCTGGTGGGGATCGCGGGCGCCCTGTCGCTGAACGGACAGGGGCCGATCTATGCCATGCCGGGCACGCCCCTCAACCGCCTCCTGTTCTTCCAGTTCTACGTGGCGTGCGCGGCACTGCTCGTGCTGCCGGTCGCGGCGCTGCTCAAGCAGTACAAGCAGGCGATCCGCAACCTGTCGGAAAGCGAGGCTCGGTTCCGGATGCTGTCGGAACGATCAGCGGACGTGATCCTGGAAGTCGCGGAGGACGGCACAATCCGCCACGCCTCTCCCTCCGTGTCGCAGGTCGCGGGCAAGCCGCCGGAATTCTACCTGGGGCAGCACGGCTTCACCCTCGTCCACCCCGACGACCAGTCGGTGGTGTGGCGCGCCCATCGCGAGGCGATGGCGAATCCGGACATCGCCCATATCGCCCAGTTCCGCAGCGCCCGCGACGACGGGGAGCCGGTGTGGTTCGAGGCGGCGATCCGCGGCCTGTCTTCCCCCGAACGCGCGCACGGCGGGTTGATCGTGGTGCTGCGCGACATCTCTGCCCGCAAGGCGACCGAACAGGCGCTGGCGATCGCGGCGAGTACCGATGCCCTCACCGGCCTCGTCAACCGACGCACCTTCCTGGCGCGGCTGGACGAGCACGTCGGCCGGATCCGCAAGGGACGCGGGCGCGGACACGGGCATGGCTGCGTGGCGCTGATCGATCTCGACCACTTCAAGTCGGTGAACGACCGGTTCGGCCACGCCACCGGCGACCGGGTGCTGCAGGCATTCGCCCGCACCGCCAGTGCGGCCCTGCCCGCGCATGCGTGCATCGGCCGGATCGGCGGGGAAGAATTTGCGGTGCTGCTGAGCGGGCTCGACCGGGAGCAGGCGCTCACTGCCTGCGAACGGCTGCGCGTGGCGATCGAGGAACTGGAAGTCGGCTTGCCCTCGCTGGCGCCGGGTTCCGAAGGCCCGCGGGTCACCGCCAGCATCGGCCTGGCCACCATCGATCCCGCCAGCGATCCGGCGGCGATCCTCAACCAGGCGGACCAGGCGCTGTATGAGGCCAAGGCCGAGGGCCGCAACTGCCTGCGCGTGGCCTGCTGAGCGCCGCCCTTCCGACTGGCTGTGCGACGTTCCCGGATACGCAAAGGGCCACCCCGGTCTCCCGGGGCGGCCCAATGCCTCCGCTCTCGCGGAACTGGTTGCGGCTTAGATGTCGTCGCCCAGGGCGCCCTTCACCTTGCCAGCGAACTGCTGAACCTTGCCCTTGCCTTCCTGCACCGCGCCTTCGTCGCGGGTTGCGGGATTGGCGCTCTGCTGCTTCACCTTGCCAACGGCTTCGTTGACATTGCCTTTGATCTTGTCGGTGAGCTCACCCATGATCGTCTCCTCTGCGGCATCGGCGGCGCCGGGGCAGCGCGCCGTACAGCCATCTCAAGAAAGAACGGCCCGCGTCAGCAGCGGTTCCACGACCGGGGCAGCGATGCTGCTTTAGATCAGTCCGGCGAGCGGGCTCGAAGGATCGGCGTAGCGGCGCTTGCCCATGCGGCCGGCGCGATAGGCGAGCCGCCCCGCCTCCACCGCAGAGCGCATCGCATGGGCCATCAGGATCGGATCCTTCGCCTCGGCGATCGCGGTGTTCATGAGCACGCCGTCGCAGCCGAGCTCCATCGCGGCTGCCGCGTCCGACGCGGTGCCGACGCCGGCATCGACCAGCACGGGCACCTTGGCACCCTCCACGATCAGGCGGATGGTCACCTTGTTCTGGATGCCCAAGCCCGAGCCGATCGGCGCGCCCAGCGGCATGATCGCGACGGCGCCCACATCCTCCAGCCGCTTGGCGGCGATGGGATCGTCGACGCAATAGACCATCGGCTTGAAGCCTTCCTTGGCCAGGATCTCGGTCGCGCGCAGCGTTTCGACCATGTCGGGATAGAGGGTGCGCGCTTCCCCCAGCACTTCCAGCTTCACCAGGTCCCAACCGCCGGCTTCCCGTGCCAGGCGCAGCGTGCGGATCGCGTCTTCTGCCGTGAAGCAGCCCGCGGTGTTGGGCAGGTAGGTGATCTTCTTGGGGTCGATGAAGTCGGTCAGCATCGGCGCGTTGGGATCGGTCACGTTGACCCGGCGCACGGCGACGGTAACGATCTCGGCCCCCGACGCTTCGACGGCGGCCGCGTTCTGGGCCATGTCCTTGTACTTGCCGGTGCCGACGATGAGGCGCGAGCGGAAGCTCTTGCCCGCGACCTGCCAGCGGTCCTCGTCCACCGTGACGGCATGATCGCCGCCGCCGACGAAATGGACGATCTCCAGCTCGTCGCCGTCGTGGAGCTTGGCCTCGTGCAGCGTGGAGCGGGGCACCACCTCTAGATTGCGTTCCACCGCGACCTTTTCCGGCACCAGGCCGATCTCTGCGGTGAGTTCGGCGATGGTCTGGCCTGCGCGGACGCGCTTGTGCTCGCCGTTGACGATGATCGAGATGGTGCCGTCGGTGTGCATTCGGGTTCGCCCTTGATGTCGTCGATCCCGCGGCGCGTCTCGACTTCGTTCGGCGCTCGGGGCTATGGCCGGCGCATATAGGGTGCCGGCAACCCGGCCCGCAACCGAAAGGCAGCGCATGGCGGATACCGTCTACGTCCTCAACGGCCCCAACCTGAACCTGCTCGGGCTGCGCGAGCCCGAGATCTATGGCCACGACACGCTCGACGATATCGCCGGCATGCTCGAAGACCGCGCCCGCGAGCTGGACCTGGAGATCGACCTGCGCCAGTCGAATCACGAAGGTCACCTGGTCGACTGGCTGCACGAAGCACAGGCCGAAGGTGCGCGTGCAGTATTGCTGAACGCAGGCGGCTTTACCCACACGTCCGTCGCGCTGCATGATGCGATCAAGTCGGTGAAGACGCCGGTGATCGAAGTGCATCTTTCGAACCCGCATGCACGCGAACCTTTTCGCCACATCAGCCTGGTCGGACAGGCGGCGAAGGGAACCATCGCCGGATTCGGGGCGCTTTCGTATCTGCTTGCGCTTGAAGCTGCGGCGCGCATCTGACAGGAGCGCGGTTTTTCCCCTGGGGGTTCAATGGCAGAAGATAAGCAACCCGCCACCATGGCGATCGACATCGAACTGGTCCGGCAGCTTGCCGAGGTTCTGGACCAGACTCAGCTGACCGAGATCGAAGTGGAAGACGGCGACCGCAAGGTCCGCGTCGCCCGCAAGGCAGCGCCCGTCGCACAGATGTCCATGCCGATGCCGCAGGCTTATGCGCCGCAGCCGGCACCCGCGGCAGGCGGCCCGGTGTCGCCGGCAATCGCGCCCGCCGAGGCCGGCGGCTCCGCACCCACGGCGACCGCCGACGCGGTCAAGTCGCCGATGGTCGGCACCGTCTACCTCGCCGCCGAGCCCGGCGCGAAGCCGTTTGCGTCGGTGGGCCAGAAAGTCGCGGCCGGCGACACGCTGGTGATCATCGAGGCGATGAAGGTCATGAACCCGATCCAGGCCCCGGCAGCCGGTACCGTCACCGCGGTGCTCGTCTCCAACGGCCAGCCCGTCGAGTTCGACCAGCCGCTCGTCGTCGTCGAGTAAGCCTGTGGCCGAGATCAAGAAGCTGCTGATCGCCAATCGCGGCGAGATCGCGCTCCGCATCCATCGTGCCTGCCACGAAATGGGCATCAAGACGGTCGCGGTCCATTCGACCGCGGATGCCGATGCGATGCACGTGCGGCTGGCAGACGAAGCGGTGTGCATCGGCCCGCCGTCGGCGACCGAGAGCTACCTCAACATCCCCAACATTATCTCGGCAGCCGAGGTGACGGGGGCGGACGCGATCCACCCGGGCTATGGCTTCCTGTCGGAGAACGCCAAGTTCGCCGAGATCGTCGAGTCGCATAACCTGATCTTCGTCGGGCCCAAGCCCGAGCACATCCGCACGATGGGCGACAAGGTCGAGGCCAAGCGCACCGCCGGTGCCCTGGGCCTGCCGCTCGTCCCCGGATCGGACGGCGCGATCAGCGACGTGGCCGAGGCGAAGGCACTGGCCGAAGAGATCGGCTATCCCGTGATCATTAAGGCCGCCTCGGGCGGCGGCGGCCGCGGCATGAAGGTGTGCACCAGCCCCGACCAGCTCGAGACGCTGATGCAGCAGGCCGGGACCGAGGCGAAGGCCGCGTTCGGCGACGCCACCGTCTACATGGAAAAATACCTCGGCAACCCGCGCCACATCGAGTTCCAGGTATTCGGCGACGGCAATGGCAACGCCATCCACCTGGGCGAGCGCGACTGTTCGCTGCAGCGCCGCCACCAGAAGGTTCTGGAGGAGGCGCCCTCCCCCGTGCTTTCCACGGAAGAGCGCAACCGCATGGGTGCGATCGTCGCCAAGGCGATGGCCGACATGGGCTATCGCGGCGCCGGCACGATCGAGTTCCTGTGGGAAGACGGCGAGTTCTACTTCATCGAGATGAACACCCGCCTGCAGGTGGAGCATCCGGTGACGGAGATGATTACCGGCGTCGACCTGGTGCGCGAGCAGATCCGCGTCGCCGAGGGGCACCCGCTCTCCGTCAAGCAGGACGAGATCGAGTTCCGCGGCCACGCGATCGAGTGCCGCATCAACGCCGAGGATCCGCGCAGCTTCATGCCGTCGCCGGGCACCGTTGCCGCCTATCACGTCCCGGGCGGCATGCACGTCCGCGTCGATAGCGGCCTCTATGCCGGCTACAAGGTGCCGCCTTATTACGACAGCATGATCGCCAAGCTGATCGTCTATGGCCGCACCCGGGAAGGCTGCCTGCTCCGCCTGCGCCGCGCGCTGGAGGAGTTCGTGATCGAGGGGATGAAGACCACCATCCCCCTCCACCAGGCGCTGCTCGACGACCCCGAGTTCCAGGAGGGGGCGTACACGATCAAGTGGCTGGAGGAGTGGCTGGCCAAGCAGCCGGTCGCATGATCGCGGGCGGGGCCGATACCGGGACATTCCGGACGGCCCCGCCCCGGCCGGCGGCCTGATGAAGAACGGCGGGGGAAGAACGCGTTGAAAGCGACCATCTGGCATAACCCGCGCTGCTCCAAGTCGCGCGAGGCCCTGGCATTGCTGGAAGCCGCACCCGGCGTCGACGTCACGGTGCGCGAATATCTGAAGAACCCGCCGAGCCGCGAGGAACTCGCCGCGCTCTATGCGCGCGCCGGGATGACGCCGGCGCAGGGGCTGCGGCGGGGGGAAGCCATCGCGAAGGAACTGGGGCTGGCGACGGCCACCGACGACGCGATCCTGGATGCCATGGTCGCCCACCCGATCCTGATCGAGCGGCCGCTGGTCGAGACCGACAAGGGCGTCCGGCTGGGTCGCCCGCCCGAAGCCATCCGCGAGATCCTCTGAACGATGGCAAAGGCCACTCCACCGCTCGAACCCGGTCGCAACTGCTGGCGGATCGAGAAGGCGACCCGCGCGGCCGTCATCATCGATGCCGACGCCTATTTCCGGCTGGCGCGCGCCGCGATGCGCAATGCCGAGCAGCAACTGCTGCTGATCGGCTGGGACTTCGACGGTCGCATCAAGCTGGTCACCGAGGAAGAGGATGACGCGCCCGCGCGGGTCGGCGCGTTCCTGGAGTGGCTGGTGGAGGCGCGCCGGGGCCTGCACGTCCACATCCTGCGGTGGGACAAGGGCGCCATCAAGTCGATGTTCCGCGGCACCACCATCTTCACGCTGCTGCGGTGGATGGCGCACCCGCGCATCAAGACCAAGCTCGACAGCTTCCACCCGCCCGCCGCATCCCACCACCAGAAGATCGTGGTGATCGACGATTGCCTCGCCTTTTGCGGCGGCATCGACATGACGGCGGACCGCTGGGACACGCGCGACCACCGCGCCGAGGAGCCTGCGCGGATCGAGCCCAACGGCAAGCCGTACGGGCCGTGGCACGATGCGACCACCGCCCTCGCCGGCCCCGTGGCCAAGGCGCTGGGCGAGCTGTGCCGCACCCGCTGGGAACTGGCTGGCGGCGATGCGCTGCCCGAGCCCAGCGACGACGCGACACCGCCCTGGCCCGAGGGGCTGGACGCGCATTTCCGCGATGTCGAGGTCGCGATCTCCCGCTCCTCGCCCGAGATGCCGGACCAGCCGCCGGTGCGCGAGATCGAGGCGCTGTACCTGGACCTGATCGGACGCGCCGAGCGCTGGATCTATGCCGAGAGCCAGTATTTCGCGTCCCGCAAGATCGCCGAGGCGATCGCCCGCCGGCTGGACGAGCCCGACGGGCCGGAGGTCGTGATCGTCAACCCCGTGTCCGCGCAGGGCTGGCTGGAGCCGATCGCAATGGACACCGCGCGCGCCCGGCTGATCGAGGCGCTGCGCCGGCGCGACAAGCACGGGCGCTTCCGCGTCTATCACGCCGAAAACGACGCAGGCGACCCGATCTACATCCACGCCAAGGTCACCGTGATCGACGGCGAGATCCTGCGGGTGGGATCGTCCAACTTCAACAACCGGTCGATGCGGCTGGACACCGAGTGCGACGTGACGATCGATTCGACGCGCGCCGGCAACGGGCACGCCGCCGGGGCCATCGCCGATGTCGCTCACTCGCTGGTGGCCGAGCATACCGGCACCGAGCCGGAGACGGTGGCGGCGCGCCTGGCCGAGACCGGGTCGCTGATCGCCACCATCGAATCGCTGAGCCCGGCGAGCGGACGGCGGCTGCGGCCTTATGCGGCGCCTGACCTCAGCAGCGTCGAGGAATGGCTGGCGGACAATGAAGTCCTGGACCCCGAGGGGCCCGACGAGATGTTCGAGGCGATTGCCGACCGGGACGGCCTGCTGCGCCGGTTGCGGCCGGGGCATGAGACCGAGGCACCCACCGTCCTCTATGCGGCGGGTGCGGCGGCTGCCGCAGTTGCGGTCGGCGGCATCGTCGGCGTGGCGCTGTGGCGGCGGCGCGGACGGGGCGAGAAATAGGCTTCGCCTTCCCAGCGGCGTTCTGGCCTTCAGGGCACGATCACGAAGAAGCGCGCGGTGGTGAAGTGGCCGAGGTCGTCCTTCACGACATAGTCGAAATGGGCGATGCCCCTGAAGCCCGGCAGCGCGGCATAGGCCAGTTCGGTCGGCCCCTTTGCCGATGCCGTGATCTTGCCCGCGAACTGGGAAGGCACCGAGACGCTGACGATGGTGGCGACACAATGGTCGTTGTCGAAGACGAGGGTCTTGGGATTGAAGGTGAAGTCGTTCTCTGCCCAGCCGTAGGTGGGGCGGGTGCCGCCGCCCAGCCGGCCCTGGTCGAAATTGGGTCGGGAGCCGCTTTCGCCCGGCGCCAGGAAGGCGAAATCGGGGCCGGCGAAGAACCGGCCGCCCGCCTCGAACGCGGGCATCTCAAGGCCCAGGACGCAGCTGACGACATAGGCGACGGTCAGCGCCTGCGCCCGGGCAGCAAAGCTCGGATCGCCCTGGTTCACCCGTAGCAGCCGGATCTGCTCGTCGAGGAAGCCCGTGATGCCGAGCATGTAGCGGGTCGCCTGTGCGGGATCGGTGCTGATGGCGGTGGTGGCCTGCGCATAGATCGCCACCAGATGCGCCATCGCGCGGACCGTGGCGTCATCGATCCCGCGCACGCCGGTGGCGCGCAGCAGCTGCTCGGCGCCCGCCTCCGTATAGAGTGCAACGCCGGGATGGGCGCGGATGAGCGCGGCGATGGCCTCGTTCCGGTTCACCAGGTTGAACGGGGTATAGGCCTGGGGCGACGCGCCGGGATCGACCATCGACGCATCCACCATCCGCCACAACAACACGGTGCGGACATTGGCGGCGAGGATCGGGCCGGCCCCTGCCCCGCGTCCGGAGGTCGTCAGCAGATCGGCGGTGGCGGACACCGCGAACGGCGCATTGTTCAATTGCAGGGCAGCGCGCGTGGCCTGCTGGCTGCCGACCTGGTCGATCAGCCCCGTCAGAGGCGACACCAGGGTCGCCCCGGCAGGCGCGGTGGAGGATAGCAGCAGCCGCGTGTCCCGCTCGATGCCGATCGCGGAGAGCGCATAGCCGGCGCGGGCATAGTCCGGCGTGAAGCCGGGCGAGAGGATGCTGTCGGGAGCCAGCCAGCCGTTGGTCGGCGGGAAGCGGCCATCATAGTCGGTGGCCCAGCGCGCCGTCTGGCCCGCACCGCCCCTGTACTCGAGCGTGCCGATGAGCGGGGACGTCGACTCCGTCAGGATCGCGACCCCGGCCGGCGCCGTGGGGGTCGGCGACGGCGTTGGCGTGGGAGTCGGCGATGGCGTGGGGGTCGGAGTGGGTGTCGCTGTCGCGGTCGGCGTCGGAGATGAATTGCCCTCGCTGTTCATACAACCGCCCAGCGTTATGGCCGAGGCGAGCAACATCATTCTCGTCGCGAGTTTCATGAAATACCCCCTGGCGTGCCCCGTCGTCCAATTACCCCGCCACACCGCGTTGACTTGCCCGCAAGACTTCGCGCCGGAGTAATACTTGCATCACACAAGCCGGGGCGGCGGCTCTATTCAAGCCCTCTAGGTATTTTAACTTGTTAGACTTCCATCGCGCGACGATGCGTTCGGGGGCACGGCCCAGTCGTGCGACACCCACATGGCTCCTGCGCAGGGCGGAAACGACGAAGGGACGGCATCGCGCAGACCGGAGCCCTTGCGATACCGTCCCTCCATTATGGCGAATGACACGGCCGGCTACGCGCCGGCCTGCCGCCCGCTTCGGCTTACAGGGTAGCCGTCGTGGTCCGGGCCTGGGACGTGTTGTGGCCGCCGTTGCGGTAGAGCACTTCGCGGATCTCCACGTCGCCGGCGCTGTCGCTCTCGACCGCGACGAGCACGCCGCCGGTCTTCAGGCGATCGCTGTAATAGGACGCGTCTTCCTTGCTGATGCCGTGCTTGGTGAGCACCTCGTTCAGCGAGCCGCCGATGGCGCCGACCACGGCACCGATGCCGATCGCTTCGGGAACGGCCGAGGCGGCGATCGCGCCGGCTGCGGCCAGCGGCCCGACGCCCGGGATGGCGAGCGCGGCCACGCCGAGGCCCGCGCCCAGCGCGCCGCCGCCGAGGATCCCGCGGATCACGTTGCGATGGTGCTCATCGGTGATTTCGCCATCGCCGGAACGCGTGGTGGTGGTGCCGCCGTGGTGGGCGATCACGGACAGGTCGCTGTCGGTGATGCCCAGAGCCCGCAGCTCGGACACGGCACGCTCTGCTTCTTCGTGCGTGTCGAAAAGCGCTGATGCCTGAGTCATGGAATTTCCTCTCTGATGCCGCCTTTGTGCGGTCTGGAAAGGAAACCGCCCGGCGTGCGGGCATGTTCCGCCCCGGGGAGCCGCGACGCCCATTCCATCGGGCAGCAGGCACCGCCTGCCGTTGCGCAAAAATGACGATGGCCCGCCCGGAGTCGCGCGCGCCCCCTAGCCGCTACGCGCCTGGGTCGCTAAGGGCTCGCCCATGACCCAGATCACGCCCGCGATCGTCGCCGAGCACGGCCTTTCCCCCGAGGAATATGAGCGCGTCCTGCACGCGATGGGCCGCGAGCCCAATCTGACGGAGCTCGGCATCTTCTCGGTGATGTGGTCCGAGCACTGCTCGTACAAGTCCAGCCGCATCCACCTGAAGAAGCTGCCGACCGAAGGCCCGCAGGTAATCTGCGGTCCGGGCGAGAACGCGGGCGTCGTCGACATCGGCGACAACCAGGCGGCGATCTTCAAGATGGAGTCGCATAACCACCCCTCCTACATCGAGCCCTATCAGGGTGCGGCGACGGGTGTAGGCGGCATCTTGCGCGACGTGTTCACGATGGGCGCGCGCCCGGTCGCGAACCTGAACGCGCTGCGCTTCGGCCGGCCGGACCATCCCAAGATGCGCCACCTGATCGCGGGCGTGGTCCACGGCATCGGCGGCTATGGCAATTGCGTCGGCGTGCCGACGGTGGGCGGCGAGGTGAACTTCCACCCGGCCTATGACGGCAACATCCTGGTCAACGCGATGACCGTGGGCGTCGCCGACCAGGACAAGATCTTTTATTCGGCCGCATCGGGCGTCGGCAATCCGATCGTCTATGTGGGGTCGAAGACCGGCCGCGACGGCATCCATGGCGCGACCATGGCCTCGGCCGATTTCGGCGAGGATTCGGAGGAGAAGCGTCCCACCGTCCAGGTCGGCGACCCCTTTACCGAAAAGCTGCTGATCGAGGCGTGCCTGGAACTGATGGCGTCCGACGCGATCGTGGCGATCCAGGACATGGGTGCGGCCGGCCTCACCTCCTCCTCGGTCGAAATGGCGTCCAAGGGCGGCGTCGGCATCGAGCTGGTGATGGACGATGTTCCCCAGCGCGAAGAGGGCATGACGCCCTATGAGATGATGCTGTCGGAGAGCCAGGAGCGCATGCTCATGGTGCTGAAGCCCGGCCGCGAGGCGTTCGCCGAGGCGATCTTCCGCAAGTGGGAATTGGACTTCGCGATCATCGGCCGCGTGACCGACACCGGCCGCATGGTGCTGAAGTGGAAGGGCGACACGGTCGCCGACATTCCGCTGGCACCGCTTGCCGACGAGGCGCCGCTCTACGACCGGCCGCACGTCCCGACGCCCAAGCCGGCGGAACTGACCGACGTGCCGCCGTGCGGCGACCCGGCCGCGGACCTGCTCAAGCTGATGGGTTCGCCCGACATCGCCAGCCGGCGGTGGATCTGGGAACAGTACGACCACATGGTCGGCGCCGACACCGTGCAGCGCCCGGGCGGCGACGCCGCGGTCGTGCGCGTCCACGGCACCCAGAAGGCGCTGGCGATCACCACCGACTGCACCCCGCGCTATTGCTTTGCCGACCCGGTCGAGGGCGGCAAGCAGGCCGTGGCCGAGGCATGGCGCAACCTGACGGCGGTGGGCGCGACCCCGCTGGCGATCACCAACTGCCTGAACTTCGCCAACCCGCAGCGGCCGGAGATCATGGGCCAGATCGTCGGCTGCCTGGAAGGCATGGGCGAGGCCTGCCGCGCGCTCGACTTCCCGATCGTGTCGGGCAACGTGTCGCTCTACAATGAGTCGAAGGCGACCGGCGGTGGCTCCGCCATCCTGCCGACGCCGGCGATCGGCGGCCTGGGGCTAATGGCCGACTGGACCAAGTCGATGACCATCGCCTTCAAGCAGACCGGCGACATCATCATCGCGCTCGGCAATCGCAGCGGCCACCTAGGCCAGTCGCTGTGGCTGCGCGAGATCCACGGCCGCGAGGAGGGCCCGCCGCCGCCGGTGGACCTGGATGCCGAGCGCCGCACCGGCGATTATCTGCGCGCCGCGATCACCGCGGGCGCGGTGACGGCGGCGCACGACGTGTCGGACGGCGGCCTGGCGGTCGCACTCGCCGAGATGGCGCTGGCCGGCAACATCGGCGCGATCCTCGACAAGAAGCAACCCTACGACCACGCCTGCTCCTTCTTTGGCGAGGACCAGGGCGTGTATCTGGTGACGGTGCACGACCATGCGCTGCTCGACTTCCTGAAGGGCGCGGAAGCGGCCGGCATCGAAGCCGAGCCGATCGGCCGCACCATCGGCAGCCGGCTGATCTTCGAACTGCACGACGGCGATTTCGTCGTGCCGCTGCAGGCGCTGCGCGAGGCCCATGAGGGCTTCTTCCCGAACCTGATGGGAAGCGACGCCGCCCTCGCCTGACGGAACCGGGGGCCCGTGCGGGCGTCTCCTTGAGGTAATCGCCTCAGGAGGCACCCATGACCCCCGATCCGGCAAGCCTTGCAAAGCAGTTGAACCTCGTCCGCGGCATGCGCTTGTGGATGCGGGGTGTGCCGGACGAGATCGCCCAGGCGCTGGACACGGCGCTGTCGGGGCTGTCGATCGAGGCGGCGCCTTCGGCCGGGCTCGACGCTGCCCTGATCGCCGTGCCGACCCGCGACGCGATCACGGCCGCGCTGGCGCCGCTTGGCGAATTGCTCACCAACAGCGGGTTCGTGTGGATCGGCTGGCGAACCGGCACGCTGGAACTCGATTCGGCCGGACTCTGCGACCTGATCGGGCCAGCGTGGCGGATCGACGTCGAGCCGAACGCGATGGTGCCGGGCTGGTGCGCGACCAAGCTGGTCCCGCATCGATGCGAGCCCAGCGCCGGCTGAGGCCATCGCCCGGGACATTGCTTTAGCGGCGATCCAACTTGCTCTAGCATTGCCGCGGGGCGAACCGGGGGAACGGATGGCGACGACGCAGGCGGACCGGATCGCGACGCTCGACACGCTGCGCGGCGTGGCGGTGCTCGGCATCCTGATGATGAACATCATCGGCTTTGCGATGCCCGACGCCGCCTATCTGAACCCGAGGGCCTATGGCGGCGACCAAGGGATCGACCTCGCCGTCTATCTCCTCAACTTCGTGCTGATCGACGGCAAGATGCGCGGGCTGTTCAGCTTCCTGTTCGGCGCGTCGATGCTGCTGGTGATCGATCGCGCGGTCGCCAAGGGGGAGAGTCCGGCCCGCGTGCATTTTGCGCGGATGGCGTGGCTGTTCGTGTTCGGCATCGCCCATCTGCTGCTGCTGTGGTGGGGCGACATCCTCAATCAATATGCGGTTATCGGGGCGATCGCCTACGCCTTTCGCAAGGCGAGCGTGAAGTCGCTGCTGACTACGGGCGTGCTGCTGGTGGCGCTGGAGTGCGTGATCCTGACGATCATGCCGCTGGGAGTGATGGCGCTGCTGGCCGGCGTCCATGACGCGAACCCTGCCCGCGCCGCCGAGAATGCCCGGTCGCTGCGCGCGTTCATCGACACCATGGGGGTTCCCAGCCCCGCCCATATCGCCACGGAGCTGGTGCTCCACCGCGGCAGCTGGACCGGGCTGGTCGCCGAGCGCTGGAGCGAGCTCGGCCGTTCGCTGTCCGCCATCTGGTTCGTGGGCGCGGAGACGCTGGGCTATATGCTGTTCGGGATGGCGGGGTTGCGATCGGGGATGCTGACCGGCGCCTGGCCCCGCCCCCGCTATCGCCGGTGGATGCTCGTGGGCTTCGGGATCGGCATCCCGGGCTATGCGCTGCTTGCCTGGTGGCTGGTCAAAAGCGACTTCGAACTGGTGGTGGTGGCGGCCGCCGTCATGCCGCTGGCGGCGCCGCTCAGGCCGCCAATGATCGTCGCCTGGGCGTGCCTGATCCTGCTGCTGGCGCGGCCCGGCGGCGCGCTGACCGAGCGGCTGGCGGCGGCGGGGCGGATGGCCTTCACCAACTATCTGGCGACCAGCATCGTCCTGACCACCCTCTTCTATGGCTATGGGCTGGGCTGGTACGGCACCTTGTCGCGGGCGCAGCTCTATCCGGTCGTGGCGGCGATGTGGGCCGCGATGCTGCTGTGGTCGCCGCTCTGGCTCTCCCGGTTTCGCTATGGCCCTTTCGAATGGCTGTGGCGGTCGCTGGCCCGATTCGAGTTGCAGCCGATGCGGCTGGCCGCAAACAGGATCGCCTGATTGCGAATGCGTCGCAAAACAGTTGCGACTTATTCGCAGTGACGCTAGTCGGTTCCCACCAACAAGGAATCGGCAATGGTCGTCTGCGTTTGCAATGCGATACGGGAAGATGAAGTTCGGCGGGCCGCACGTTCGGGCGCGATGAGCGCCTGCCAGGCCTATCGTGCGCTGGGGCGCCAGCCCAAGTGTGGTCAATGCGTGCCATTCGCACGCGAGATCATCGACGAAGAACGCGCGATTGCGTAACGCTCGCAGCTAGAAAAACCGCAGAATTCCGCGGTTTTCGGCCTGTTCAAAGCCCGGTTTGCACCCTAGATTCACGCTCTGGAATTTCAAAAAAGGGCCTGTGGCGTGAAGGGTGATCCCAAAGTCATCGAGTTTCTCAACGAGACGCTCAAGAACGAATTGACGGCGATCAACCAATATTGGTTGCACTATCGCATGTTCGATCACTGGGGTGTCCACAGGCTCGCCAAGTTCGAGCGTGAGGAATCGATCGAGGAGATGAAGCACGCCGACAAGCTGGCGGAGCGCATCCTGTTCCTCGACGGCTTGCCCAATTTCCAGCTGCTGGGCCGCCTGCGCATCGGCGAGACGGTGGTCGAGGCGATCAAGGCCGATCTGGCCCTGGAGCTGGAGGCCGTCGCCCAGCTGCGCGAGGCGATCGCCCATTGCGAGAGCGTGCGCGACTATGTCAGCCGCGACCTGTTCGCCGAAATCCTCGAGAATGAGGAAGAGCATGTCGACACGCTGGAGCGCCAGTTCGAGATGATCGAGCGCATGGGCCTGGAGAACTACATCCAGCTCAACGCCAAGTCGGAATATGACGTCAAGGAAGGCTGAGGCCGTCCTGTCGTGATGCAAGAAGGGTCGGCGGCGACGCCGGCCCTTTTTCTATGCCCGGCAGCTTTTGCGGTCCCGTTTCGGTGCCGCGACTCGCAGCTGCCGCCGACGCGCGAACCTGAAGGAAAGTGCGGCTGATCTGGTAAAATCACCGCCCCGAAAAGTCCTTGCCCGCCCGTAACTTGCCCCTTTACCTACGATCTGTCTTCACTTGGGGCTGGCCCCCATCGCAAACTGCTTGCTGAACAGGCCGACACGCTTGTACGTGGCAGTTTCATGACTCCTCCTCCGCCGGACCAGTCACGAGATCGCCGGATCGAGGATCCGACGAACCTGTGGGTCGTACATCCTGCAGCTCGCCTGCTCCTGCCGTGGTTCCTCACGCGCGGGATTTCGGCGAATGCGGTTTCGCTCGGCGGCTTGACGCTCGGCACGCTGGCGGCGCTTGCCTATAGCCAGTGGGACGAACCGGCCTTTGTGGTCGCGGGATTGCTGCTGTCGATCGCGTGGCTGGTGGCCGACGGACTCGACGGCATGATCGCCCGCGCGACGGGCACGGCAAGCCCTCTGGGCCGCGCGCTCGACGGCCTGTGCGACCACGGCGTGTTCGTCCTCATCTATGTAGTGCTGGCCAGCTCGATCGGGACCGCCGAGGGCTGGGCGCTGGCCGTGGCGGCCGGCGCCGCGCATGCGCTGCAATCCAACCTGTATGAAAGCGAGCGCGCGCGCTTCCATCGCCGGTGCAAGGGCGTGGCAGCCGCGGTACCGGCACCGAGCCACAACCCGCTCGTCCGCTTCTACGATCGCATCGCGGGCACGCTCGACCGGTTTGCCCGGCCATTCGACGCGGCCCTGCAGCGGCAGGACAATCCCGCGCCCCTCGCCCAGGCCTATGGCCGGGAGGCAGCCCGGCCGATGCGGCTGATGCGCCTGCTGACCGCCAACACCCGGGTCGCCGCGATCTTCATCGCCTGCATGGCCGGGAACCCGCGCATCTTCTGGTGGCTGGAACTCGTGCCGCTGACCGCAATCCTGCTCGTGGGACTGATCTGGCATCGTGCCGTCGAACATCGACTGGTGCGAAACCCGACCGCCCACGCGCGCCCTGCAACCTCTACCCAATCACCCAGTCGAAGGACGTGAAGAAGTAATGCCGAGCATCAACATCGCCCTCGTCGGCGTCGGTAACTGCGCCAGCTCCCTCGTGCAGGGCCTTTCCCACTATCGGGACGGTGCCAACGAGCGGATCGGACTGATGCACTGGGATCTGGGCGGCTACCGTCCGAGCGACATCAAGGTCGTCGCTGCCTGGGACGTCGACCGGCGCAAGGTGGGCAAGGACGTCGCCGAGGCGATCTTCGCCAAGCCCAATTGCACCGCGATCTTCTGCGAGAACGTCGAGCCCAGCGGCACCAAGGTGCAGATGGGCAAGATCCTGGACGGCGTTGCCGACCACATGTCCGAGTACAAGGACGACCGCACCTTCCTGGTCGCCAATGACGCGGAGCCGAGCAAGGAAGACGTCGTCGCGGCGCTGCGCGCCAGCAACACCGACGTGCTGATGAACTACCTGCCGGTCGGATCGCAGGAGGCCACCGAATTCTACGCCGAATGCGCGCTGGAAGCCGGCGTCGCCTTCGTGAACAACATTCCGGTGTTCATCGCGAGCAACCCGGAATGGGCGCAGCGTTTCGTGGAGGCGGGCGTGCCGATCATCGGCGACGACATCAAGGCACAGCTGGGCGCCACCATCGTCCACCGCGTGCTGACCGACCTGTTCGCCAAGCGCGGCGTGAAGCTGGAGCGGACCTACCAGCTCAACACCGGCGGCAACACCGACTTCCTCAACATGTCGAACCACCGCCGCCTGGCTTCCAAGAAAATCTCCAAGACCGAGGCCGTGCAGTCGGTCGCGGCCGAGCGCCTGGATGAGGACAATGTCCACATCGGCCCCAGCGACTATGTGCCGTGGCAGAACGACAACAAGGTCTGCTTCCTGCGCATGGAAGGCAGCATGTTCGGCGGCGTTCCGATGAACCTGGAACTGCGCCTGTCGGTGGAGGACAGCCCGAATTCGGCCGGCGTCGCGATCGACATGATCCGTTGCGCCAAGCTCGCCAAGGACCGTGGCCTGGCCGGGCCGATCGACGCGGCCTCGGCCTATTTCTGCAAGCACCCGCGCCTGCAGATGACCGACGACATCGCCCAGCAGGCCGTTGAAGACTTCGTAGCGGCCTGACGTGATCGACACCGCGATCCTGCTCGCCGCGGGGGAAGGCAGCCGCCTTCGCTCCGCGGCACCGTTCAAGCCACTGTGCAGGGTCGCGGGAAGGCCGTTGATCGCCCATGCGCTCACCGGGCTGGCCGAGGCCGGCCTGACGCGCGCCGTCGTGGTGCTTGGCTATGGCGCCGCCCAGATCGAGGCCTATCTCGCCACCCAGCGGTGGCGGATGCGGCTGGAGACCGTACGGGTTGCCGATTATCGCAAGCCCAACGGCAGCTCCGTCCTGGCGGCCGAGCCGTTCGTGTCCGAGAAGGGCGCGCTGCTGGCGATGTGCGATCATCTGGTCGATCCGGCGCTGTATCGACGCATGGCGACGGCCGGCGCGCCCGCCGGGGGCGCACGGCTGGGGATCGATCGGCGGCTGGACAGCGACTGGGTCGACCTGGACGACGTCACGCGAGTCGAGACGGCGGGCGAGCGCATCGTCGCGATCGGCAAGGGCATGGAGCCCTATGACTGCTACGATACCGGCGTCTTTGCCATCGGCCCAAAGCTGATCGCGGCGCTGCGCCAGTTCGACGCACCTTCGCTGACCGAGGGAATGCGCCTGCTCGCCCGCGATGGTGATGCGCTGGTCACGGATTGCAGCGACATCGACTGGATCGACGTCGATGACGCCTGGGCGCTGGACAAGGCCGAGCAGTGGCGAGCCGAGCAGTCGCAGGCCGAGCGGCAGGAGCTGGAGTCGGCCGAGCTGGAAGCACAGCGGCTTTCGTGATGCGGCGGGGCCAGGGCTGAGGCCCTGCCCGTGGCTCCGACTGGCTTTTAGCGAATTTCGAAGTGGTGGTCCGCGCGGCGGACCAGTTCGCGGCCCGCAGCCTCGGCCACGGCGCGCATCTCGCGTTCTGCATTGGGATCGTCGGCGAGCACTTCAAAGCGCTCGCCATGTTCCCCCGTGCGCAGCGCCCGCGCCAGCCGCAGCGCCGGCCACGGGCAGCGCAGGCCGCGGGCGTCGATCATCCGTCCTTGTGGTCGAACGGGTTCGAGGGCGCGCGCATCGTCAGGCGTACCGGCACCGCGCCGAAGTCGAACTCACGGCGCAGGCTGTTGAGCAGGTAGCGGCGATAGCTTTCGGGCAGCAGGTCGACGCGGGTTCCGAACAGCACGAAGCTGGGCGGGCGGCTCTTGATCTGGGTGAGATAGCGCGGCTTGATCCGCTTTCCACCGGGCGCGGGCGGCGGGTTCGCCTCCAGCGCGCGTTCGAACCAGCGGTTGAGCGCGCCGGTGGAAACGCGGCGGCCCCAGGCCTCACGCGTTTCGAACGCGACCTTGATCAGCGTGTCGATGCCCTTGCCGTTGATCCCGGAGACGGTGAGCAGCGGCACGCCCTTGGCCTGGGCCAGACCCTCGTCCAACGCCCCCTTGACGCCGTTGAACAGGCTGGAGGCGTTCTCCGCCACGTCCCACTTGTTGAGGGCGATGATGAGCGCGCGGCCTTCCTGAAGGACGCGGTCCGCGATCTTGATGTCCTGCACCTCGAGCCCGCGGGTCGCGTCGAGCAGCAGCACGACGACCTCTGCGAAATCGACCGCACGCAGCGCATCGGCGACGGAGAGCTTCTCGAGCTTTTCCTGCACCCGCGCGCGCTTGCGCATGCCGGCGGTGTCGATGAGGCGGACCGGGCGGCCCTCCCACTCCCACTCGATGGCGATGGAGTCGCGGGTGATGCCGGCTTCCGGGCCGGTGATCAGGCGATCCTGGCCCAGCATGCGGTTGATGAGTGTGGACTTGCCGGCGTTCGGACGCCCGACGATCGCGAGCTTGAGCGGCGCGTCGGGGGATTCGGGATCCTCCTCCGGCTCTTCCTCGGCATCGGGACGGTCCACGAAGGGGCGCAGCGCGTCGAACAGGTCGACCATGCCCTCGGCATGCTCGGCCGAGAACGGCACCGGATCGCCGAAGCCTAAGGCCATCGCCTCGATCACGCCGGTTTCGCCGGCGCGGCCCTCTGCCTTGTTGGCGAGCACCACGACCGGGCGGTCGGCGGCGCGCAGCCAGCGGGCGATTTCCTCGTCGAGCGGGGTCACGCCGGCGCGGGCATCGATCATGAACAGCGCGACGTCTGCCTCGACCACCGCGGCTTCGGTCTGCTGGCGCATGCGCCCGGGCAGCGTGTGCGGATCCTCATCCTCGAACCCGGCGGTGTCGATGATGCGGAACTCGAGCCCGAGCAGGTTCGCGTCCCCTTCCCGCCGATCCCGGGTCACGCCCGGCTGGTCGTCGACCAGCGCTAGTCGCTTGCCGACAAGCCGGTTGAACAGAGTGGACTTGCCCACATTGGGGCGTCCGATGATGGCAACGGTGGGAAGTGGCATGTTCGTTTTCAGCAGCGATCAGCGCCAGGCGCTGATCGTGCCCGAGTCGTCGAGCAGGTACAGGGTCGAGTTGGCGACGACAGGCGACAGGCCGATCGCGTTTTTGGACGCGTCCACCGTGGCGCTGACGCTGCCATCCTCGGGCGAGGCATAGGCCACTTGGCCTTCTGAGTTGGCGAGCACCAGGCGATTGCCGGCGAGCACCGGGCCAACCCACAGGATCGGGCCCTTCTTCTTCTTTTCGTTGCGGTAGCGCGGCAGCTGGTGGATCCAGCGGATCTTGCCGCTGCTGCGCGCGACGCAGATCAGGCGCGCGTCGTCGGTGACGACGAACAGCCATTCGCCCGCAACCGCCGGCGTGGCGATGCCGGCGAGATTCTGTTCCCACATCCGCTGGCCGCTGGTGACCTCGAGCGCGACCATGCGTCCACCCTGGCCGACCGCATAGGCCTGGCCCGAGTCGATCACCGGCTCCGCATCGATGTCGGCAAGCGACGACACCGAGGTCGAGGCGCTGGTGCGCGACAGGCTGTCTGCCCAGAGCGAGCGGCCGTTCTCGTAGCGGTACGCGTTGAGCTCTCCCGAGGAGAAGCCGGCCACCACCGTGCCCTGTGCCGAGGCAGGGGCTGCGGCGCCGAACACGCCCTGGCTCTCGACCGAACCGGCCTGGGTCCAGACCACCGTGCCGTCGGTCTGCGACAGCGCGAACAGCTGGTTGTCCTGGCTGACGACATAGACTTGGTCGTTGGCGACCGTCGGGGCACCACGCAGCGGCCCGCCCGGCTTCGCGCGCCAGATCTCGGCACCGTCGGCGACATTGAGCGCGACGACGTCGCCCAGGCCGTTGGTGGCGAACAGCCGGCCTTCGCCGATGCTGACGCCGCCGCCGAAGCGCGCGGCCTGGTTGCCCTTGTCCGGATCCTTGACGGTGCTGGCCGTCCAGCCGGCCGCGCCGGTCGCGGCATCGAACGCGTGCACGACGCCGTTGACGTCCATCACATAGAGGCGGCCGTCGGCGACGACGGGTGCCGCCGCGAGGCGGACGCGGGTGGTGCCGCCGGGGATGCGGGCGGTCCAGACGCGGCTGGGCGAGGCGCCGAGCGCGAGATGGCCCATCGACTTGGACTCGTTGCCGCCCGGCTGGGTCCATTCGGGGTTCGCGACCGCGGGCGGCAGGAGCACCTGCACCACCGCGAGCGAGGGATCGACGGTGACGTCGTTCTCGGCCGCCAGGATAGGCACGCGCTCGCCAAGGATCGGCGTCTTGCGCTTGCCGTCACCCTTGAAGATGCCGCAGCCGCCGAGCAGCGAAAGCGCTGCTACGGCCGTCATCAGCTTCGCGCTGGTCCTCATCCTGCGTTCTTTTCCTCTGAGGTATGGGTCGTCGGCGCCTTGGGAGCAGCCGGTTCAACCCCAAGAGCACTCGCCATCTGAACCGCACGTTGCCGGATCGATTCGGGCACGCTCTGGGTCTCGGCGATCTCGCCGAACATCTTGCCGGCCAGATCGCGACGGTTGAGGCGGATATAGGCGATGGCGACCATTTCGCCAGCGCTGCCGAACCAGGGGCTCTGCTTGGTGGCAAGGCCGCGCAGCCGGTCGACGACCGCCTGCGGCTGCAGCGTGTCATATTCGGCCGCGGTCTGGCGCACGAGTGCCAGGTCCCGGAACTCGACGGGCATCGAACTGTCGTTGGCCACTTCGGCGAACTTGGCTGCTGCGCCCTTCAGGTCCTGCTTGTTGAGCAGGATGTCGGCCTGGACGAACTTGGCAGAGGCGCGATAGCCGTCCCGGTCCGAGTTCGCGAGGGTGGCGAGCGGCGCGGCTGCGGCGTTCACCCGGCTGGCGCCGAGGTCGTCCATCGCCTGCTGCAGCAGCATGCCCTGTTCGGCCGCCTTCTCGGTCTGATGGTGCTGCCACCACAGCCAGCCGCCGAAGCCCGCGAGGAGCAGCACGATCGCGAGCGCGATCCACAGCCCATAGCGGCGCCCGAGGTGCGCCACCTGGTCGCGCCGCAATTCCTCGTCGACCTCGCGCAGGAAGGCCTGGTTGTTCTGGGGGGTGAGCGCCAAGTCCTACTCCATGCGTGCGGCGAACGAAGCGCGCTATCTAGCCGCGCGCGAAGGGAAACGAAAGCGGTTCAGACCCGGGGCTGATAGAGGTGTTCGGCGCCGGGGAAGGCACGCGACCGCACTTCGCCCGAATAGGCGGCAACCGCGGCCGAAATACGGCCGGCGAGATCTTCATAGCGCTTCACGAACCGGGCGGTGCGATCGAACAGGCCAAGCATGTCCTCCCCCACCAATACCTGCCCGTCGCACTGCGCCGAGGCGCCGATGCCGATGGTCGGGCAAGCGACGCGGTTGGTCACTTCGATCGCGATCGGCTCCAGCACGCCCTCGATCACGAGCATGAAGGCGCCTGCCTCCGCGACCGCGACGCCGTCCGCGACGATCTTGGCGGCTTCCGCCTCGCTGCGGCCGCGTGCGCCATAGCCGCCGAGCAGGTTCACCGCCTGGGGCGTGAGGCCGACATGGCCGATCACGGGGATGCCGCGTTCGGTGAGGAAGCGCACGGTCGGCGCCATCGCCTCCCCGCCCTCCAGCTTCACCGCGGCGGCGCCGGTCTCCTTGAGCAGCCGCGCCGCGCTTTCGAACGCCTGGGCGGGGCTCGCCTCATAGCTGCCGAAGGGCATGTCGATCGCGACCAGCGCATGGCCGCTGCCGCGCACGACCGCGGCGCCATGGGCGGCCATCATCTCGAGCGTGACGGGCACCGTCGAGGGTAGGCCGTAGATCACCTGCGCGAGGCTATCGCCGACCAGCAGCACGTCGCAATGCGGATCGAGCAGCTGCGCCATGCGCGCGGTATAGGCGGTGATCATCACCACCGGCTCCGCGGCCGCGCCCTTGCGGGCACGCAGGGCGGGTACGGTCAGGCGCCTGGGCAGCGGCGCGGCGGACTGCGCGCCCTGAGTCTCGATGGTGGAGGTGGTGGACATGGCGGCGGAATAGAGCGTGCCACGCCGCCGCGCCAGTCACCCCTGTCGATCAGCTCCAGTGCTGGGCGTAGCTCTCGGGCTTGAAGCCGACGAGCAGCGTGTCGCCGTCCTCCAGCACCGGCCGGCGGATCGCCGACGGATTGGCCAGCATGATCGCGATGGCGCGTTCCCGGTCGAGGTCGGCCCGCTGCTCCTCCGGCAGCTTGCGGAAAGTGGTGCCGGAGCGGTTGAGCAGCGCTTCCCAGCCCAGCTTGTCGACCCAGCGCTCCAGGGTGGCGCGATCGATGCCGTCGGTCTTGTAGTTGTGGAAGGTGAAGGCTACCCCCTTCTCCCCCAGCCAGGTGCGCGCCTTCTTGATCGTGTCGCAGGCGGGAATTCCATACATCGTCAACGGCATCGGCAGTCCTCAATCTCACGCGAAGCCGCGAGATAGCGTCTGCCGCGCGGGAATGCAGCCGCGCACGTTCAGGGAAGTGCGGCGGCGGCGGCGGCCGCGGCCCCTTCGCTGGCCGCATCGGCGTGGCCGGGACCGGTGCGCGAAGGGTGCACGATCGGCACGATCAGCACCAGGCTCTGGGCGGGCAGCACCTCCCGCCAGTCCTGGATCAGCTGCTTATAGGCCTTGCCGACCGGGCGGATCTTGCGGTCGAGGTCGTAGAGGCCGACCGGGGTGACGCGGCCATTCTTTTCACGAAGGGCCGTGTCCCAGTCCATCTGGTCGGTCAGCGAATACCAGGTGAAACCGACGGTGGGGATGCCGGTGTTGCGCAGCCGCAGGACGTTCGCCCACTCCTTCCACAGCCAGTTGACGCCCTCGTCGCCGTTGGGCCCCTGCGCGACATTGGTCTCGGTATGCATCACCGGCAGGCCGTAGCGGTTATGATACTGGCGGGTGATCTCGCTGTATCCGAACACCTCCCCCGATGCCCAGGTATGGCCGTCCTGATGGACCCGATGCTCGTTGGTCCAATAATAGTCGGTTCCGAGAATACAGTGTTGTTTCAATCGGTTGCCAAGGAAAAAATGATATTCCTCCCGCGACATGCCGTTGTCCATCAGATACTCGTACATGGTGCTGTTGACCCGCCGGCCATAGTTGAGGTCGAGGCTGAGGAAGCGGCGGGCGTTCATCACCTCGGCCGGGCCGATCGCGGCCGGGCTGTCGGCGTGGAAATATTCGGACGACTCGCTCTGGATGAAGATCGCGTCGCGGCGGTGCTTCAGGATCTCCTGCATCGCGCGGACATTGGCGCGGACGATGTGCTTGAGGGCGGTGACAAATGCGCGGTCGCTGGCGAGCTGCTCGTTCCACCAGCCATAGAGCGCGGAGAAGACCGCGCAGATGAACATCTCGTTGATCGGCGTATAGAGCTGCACCCACGGGTAGCGCTGCGCAAAGGCGGCGGCATAGTCGGCGAAGAGCTCGGGAAAATCGGGGTTCTGGAAATTGCCGATGAAGTCGGGAACGCCGAAATGGCAGAGATCGACGATCGGGAGGATGCCGCGCCGCCGGAGATCGCCCAGCGTCAGGTCCGCGAACTCCCAGTCATATTTGCCCGGCCCCAGCAGCGTCTTGTGCAGCGGCGGACCGAAGCGGAGGAAGCGGGTGCCGAGATCTTCGACCAGGTCGAAATCCTCACGCCAGCGCTGGTAATGGCCGCAGGACTCCATCTGGTCGACGCGGGTTCGTCCGTTGTCGATCGTGGGGATACTGTTCTCGATCCCCGTGCAGAACATGAAG
Organism: Sphingomonas sp. 3-13AW; assembly: GCF_049311085.1. Classification (NCBI taxonomy): domain Bacteria; kingdom Pseudomonadati; phylum Pseudomonadota; class Alphaproteobacteria; order Sphingomonadales; family Sphingomonadaceae; genus Sphingomonas; species Sphingomonas sp. 3-13AW. Next base: position 114,166 of record NZ_JASNVZ010000006.1, read on the forward strand.
TTCGCCATGAACCCTCCCACGCCGGGACCGGATCGTGCCGGATACGGCGGGCCACAGCATGAAAGTCGAACGCAAACTTCTCCGCAAAGGTTGCGGGGGCGCGTCGCGATGCCGTCTCAGCTTTCCTTGGGATCGAGAAAGCGGCCGAGAGTCACGGCGTCCTGCGCGGCCAGGCCCAGACGCTCGTAGAAGGCCAGCGCCTTGGCATTGCCGGTGCGCACCATCAACTGGATCTTGGGGCATCCGCGGGCGCGCAGCCATGCCTCCGCAGCCGCCATCAGCGTGCGGCCGAGGCCCTGGCGCCGGCGATCCGGCGCGACGGCGAGGTAATAGACCCAGCCCCGGTGTCCGTCATAGCCGACCATCACGCTGCCGATCAGAGCCGTGCCGTCGCGTGCGACCAGCACCGCCGAGTCGGCGGCATCCAGCGAGCGCGCGAAGTCGGCGGCCGGATCATTCCACGGCCGCGTCAGCCCGGCCGCCTGCCACAAGGCGATGACCTCGGCGGCGTCGGCGGGCCCGGCCTCCTCCACCGTCACGGGCAGCGGACCCGCGTCGTGGTGACGCCATCGACGGTGACGGCGAGCCGCTCCCCCCGCGGGTTCGCCAGGCGATAGCGCCGGCCGGCGGTGATGCCGTTCACCTCGGACGAGGTATCCACGTCGACCGCGCCACCGGCAGCGGTGGTCACCGCGTCGATGCGCGCGCCGGCGATGCGGTCGGCCGTCACTTCCAGCGGGCGGGAGCAGGCGCCGTCCTCACCCCAGCGGCCCAGCATCGTCGGCGGCATGCTGGTCGCCGTGGGCAGCGGCTGCCGCGACTGGGGCTCTCGCCGGGGCGCCTCGTCCGAGCAACCACCCAGCGCCACCAGCAGCAGACCCGCACCGCGAATCCACCCGTTCCACCCGTTCATGACTTCCCCCTAAGTCCCTGCAGGCCGGTGACATAGCCAAGCGGCCCCGCCGCCGCCAGAGCAGGACGGATCGTATCGCGGTGCGGCTCGTTCCCTGCCGCGGACGGCCGCAGCCGCGCGCCGCGCAACAAGCGAGAATCGATGAAGGCTCAGCTGAAGCCGCTCTCCGAGCAGGTGATCGTCATCACCGGCGCAAGCTCCGGGATCGGCCTGGAGACCGCGCAGCGCGCCGCCGCTGCAGGCGCACGCGTGGTGCTGATCGCCCGAGACGGCGCGACACTGGCGCGGGCGTGCGATGGGATCCGCGCGGCCGGGGGGACTGCCGTCCCATTCGTGGCGGACGTGAGCCGGGAGGAGGAGGTCGAGCGCGCCGCCGCCTTTGCGATCGAACGGTTCGGCGGGTTCGACACCTGGGTCAACAATGCCGGCACCGGCGTCTACGCGCCCCTGCTCGATACGCCGACGGCCGATCACCGGCAGGTGTTCGAAACCAATTATTGGGGGGTGGTGTACGGGTCGCTGGCGGCGCTGCGCCACCTGAGGGACAAGCCGGGCGGGGGCGCGCTGATCAACATGGGGTCCGTCAATTCCGACATGCCGGCGCCCGTGATCTCTTCCTACACAGCGTCCAAACATGCGGTGAAGGGCTTCACCGACTCGCTGCGGCTGGAGATGATCGCCGCCAAGGCGCCGGTGTCGATCACCCTGATCAAGCCGAGCCCGATCGCCACCCCCTTCCCCCAGCACGGCCGCAACCTGACCGGGTACAAGGCGCGGCTGCCACGGCCGCTCTACGCGCCGGCGCTGGTGGCAAAGGCCATCCTGGATGCCGCGCAGCACCCACGCCGATCAGTAACCGTGGGCGGCGTGGGCAAGATCCAGGTGCTGGGGGCGGCGCTAATGCCGCTGCTGTTCGACCGGATCGCGAGCAACATGGGCCCCCTGCTCGCCGACCCCGCGCGGCCGGTACCGGAGATTGCAGGCAACCTCTACGCACCCGACGGCAAGGATGGCCGGATCGAGGGAGAGCAGAAAGGCCGGTCACTCAGCGCCTTTACGGCCGCCCGCACCCATCCGGGCGCGGCGCTGGGCATCGGTGCGGTGCTGGGCGCCGCGGCGGGGTTCCTCGCAATGCGGAGCCGCCGCGGCGCCTGAGGCGAGAGTCCCGCCTTATTCCCACTCGATCGTGCCGGGCGGCTTGCTCGTATAGTCGTAGGTGACGCGGTTGATGCCGCGCACTTCGTTGATGATCCGCGTCGTCACGCGCGACAGGAAGCCGCCCGGGAACTCGAACGCCTGGGCGGTCATGCCGTCGGTGGAGGTGACCGCACGCAGCGCCAGCACGCTGTCATAGGTGCGGCCGTCGCCCATGACGCCCACCGAGCGGACAGGGAGCAGCACCGCGAACGCCTGCCAGATCGCGTCGTAGAGGCCGGCGTTGCGGATCTCCTCGAGGTAGATGGCATCGGCCTTGCGCAGGATGTCGCAGCGCTCCTTGGTGACCTCGCCCGGGATGCGGATCGCAAGGCCGGGCCCCGGGAACGGGTGGCGGCCGACGAAGGCGTCGGGGAGCCCCAGTTCGCGGCCGAGCTCGCGGACTTCGTCCTTGAACAGCTCGCGCAGCGGCTCGACGAGCTTCATGTTCATGCGCTCGGGCAGGCCGCCGACATTATGGTGGCTCTTGATCGTGACCGAAGGACCGCCGGTAAAGCTGACGCTCTCGATCACGTCGGGATAGAGCGTGCCCTGGGCCAGGAACTCGGCACCGCCGATCTTGCGGGCTTCGTCCTCGAACACGTCGATGAAGGTCTTGCCGATGAACTTGCGCTTGGCCTCCGGGTCGGTGACGCCGGCGAGGCCGTTCAGGAACAGGGTCTCCACGTTCACATGGACGAGCGGGATGTTGTAGTGGTTGCGGAACAGCGAGACGACCTGCTCGGCCTCCCCGGTGCGCATCAGGCCGTGGTCGACGAACACGCAGGTGAGCTGCTCGCCGATCGCCTCGTGGATCAGCACTGCGGCCACTGCCGAATCGACGCCGCCCGACAGGCCGCAGATCACCCGGCCCTTGCCGACCTGGGCACGGATGTCGGCGATCTTGGCTTCGCGGAATTCCGCCATCGTCCAGTCGCCGGTGAGGCCGCAGACGTGCCGGGCGAAGTTGCCGATCAGCCGGCCGCCATCGGGGGTGTGCACGACTTCGGGGTGGAACTGGGTGCCGTAGTAGCGGCGGCTGTCGTCGGCGATCACCGCAAAGGGCGCGCCGGGGCTGGTCGCAACCACGCGGAAGCCGGGGGCGAGCTCGGTGACCTTGTCGCCGTGGCTCATCCAGACCTGGTGGCGATCGCCCTCTTCCCACAGCGCGTCGAACAGCCCGCAGCGGTCCTCGACGCCGATATAGGCTTCGCCGAACTCGCCGCTCATGCCCTTTTCGACCGTGCCGCCCAGCTGCTGGGTCATGACCTGCTGGCCGTAGCAGATGCCGAGCACCGGCACGCCCGAGTCGAAGATGACCTGGGGTGCGCGGGGACTCCCCTCCTCCGGGACCGACGCAGGGCCGCCCGACAGGATGACGCCACGCGGGCGCATCCGCTCAAAGGCTTCGGCGGCCGACTGGAAGGGCGCGATCTCGCTGTAGACGCCGGCCTCGCGGACGCGGCGGGCAATCAGCTGCGTGACCTGGCTGCCGAAGTCGACGATCAGGATGGAGTCTGTGGGATGTACGGTCATGGCAGCGCGCGATAGCAGAGGTTCCGCGCGCTGCCAGCCCCCCGATGCGTGTGCACCGGGGGACCGCCGCGGTTATTGAACCGGCTTCACGTCCATGCCGGTCCAGCGGGCGGCGAATGCCCAGAGGTCGGCATATTCCTCGATCACCTTCTCGGTCGGCTTGCCCGAGCCGTGGCCGGCGCGAGTCTCGATGCGGACGAGGTGCGGCTTGTCGCCGATCTTCGCCGCCTGGAGCGCCGCGGTGTATTTGAAGGTGTGGCCCGGGACCACGCGATCGTCGGTGTCGGCGGTGGTGGCGAGGATCGCGGGGTAATCCTTGCCCTTGCGGATGTTGTGATACGGCGAATAGGCGCGCAGCACCTTGAAGTCCGCTTCCTTGGACGGATCGCCATAGTCGTCGACCCAATAGCGGCCGGCGGTGAAGCGATCGAAACGCAGCATGTCCATGACGCCCACCGCCGGCAGCGCGGCAGCGAACAGGTCCGGACGCTGGTTGACGACGGCGCCGACCAGCAGCCCGCCGTTGGAGCCGCCCTGGATGACCAGCTGCTTCTTGGTGGTGTCGCCGTTGGCGATCAGATCCTCGGCCGCAGCGATGAAGTCGTCGAAGACGTTCTGCTTGTTGGCGAGGCGACCGCCGTCGTGCCACGCCTTGCCATACTCACCGCCGCCACGGATGTTGGCGACCGCGAGCACCCCGCCCTGCTCCAGCCACGCCAGGCGGTTGGAGGAGAAGGACGGCAGCACCGACGAGTTGAACCCGCCATAGGCGTAGAGCAGCGTCGGCGCGGGACCGGTCGTGCCCTTCTTGCGGACCAGGAACATCGGCACGCGCGTGCCGTCCTTGGACCCGTAGAAACGCTGGGCGACCTCATACTCGGCGGGGTTGAAGGCGACCTTGGGCGTCTGCCACGGCGTCGCCTGACCCGTGCGGACGTCGTAGCGATAGATCGTCGTCGGGGTGGCGAAGCTGGTGAAGGCGAAGAACGTCTCCGGATCGTCCTGATCACCGCGGAAGCCGCTGGCCGTGCCGATGCCGGGCAACGCCACCTCGCCGTCGCGGGCGCCGTTCAGGGTGTAACGGCGCACTTCGGTCTTCGCGTCGACGAGATAGCGGGCGATCAGCTTGCCGCCGGTGATCTGCGCACCCTGAAGCGTGGCGGAATCCTGCGGCACGACTTCGCGCACGCGGCCGGTCGAGGCGGCAGCGTCGACCACGACGATGCGGCCACGCGGCGCGTCGGAGTCGGTCACGAAGTAGAAGTCGGTCCCGACATTTCCTGCCAGATCCCAGCTGTGCTCGAGCCCGCGCACCAGCGTGCGGGGGCGCATGCTGCTGTCCGTGAGGTCGACCAGCGTGATCTCGTAGCGGTTATCGGTGCCCTCGGACGAGGTGATGACCAGCCACTTGCCGTCGTCGGTGACCTGGGCGACGTGGCTCAGCTTCGGCCGATCCGGCGTCGCATAGACCTTGATGTCGGCCGACTGGGGCGTGCCGATCTTGTGGAAATACAGGGCGTGGTTGAGGTTGAGCGCCTGGAAGGCCGCACCTTCTTCGGGCTCCGGAAAGCGCGAGTAGAAGAAGCCCGAGCCATTGTGCGCCCAGGAGATGGCGGTGAACTTCGCCCACTTCACCTCGTCGGCGAGCGGCTTGCCCGTGGCGACGTCGAGCACCTTGAGCGTGCGCCAGTCGGTGCCGCCGTCCTGGATGCCATAGGCGATGTAGCGGCCGTTCTCCGACGGCACCCATTCCGCCAGGGCGGTGGCGCCGTCCGCTGACCAGCCATTGGGGTCGATCAGCACCCGGCCTTCGCCGCCGAGCGAATCGCGGACGTAGAGCACTGACTGGTTCTGCACGCCGCTGTTGCGTTCGTAGAAATAGCGGCCGCCCTTCTTCACCGGCAGGCCGAAGCGCTCGTAATCGATGAGCGTGCGCAGCCGGTCCTTGAAGATCCCGCGGCCCGGCAGCGTCGCGAGATAGGCATCGGTGACGCGGTTCTGCGCCGCCACCCAGTCGGCGACCTCGCGGTCGCTGCGCACGTCGTTTTCGAGCCAGCGATAGGGATCCTGGATCTTCTCGCCGAACATCTGGTCGACCTGATCGACCCGGCGAGTTTCAGGATAGGACATCGTTACCTCGGCTTTGTGGGACGGCGACTGGGAGAGGCCGGGCATGCCTGCACGGAAGCCCGGGTCGGACTTTCCGCAGCCGGCAAGCGCCAGCGATACCAAAGTCATTGCAGTCGCGCAGACGCGTCGTGACACCAGGGAGATCTCCGGAAAAAAAGAAAGGGCCGGTGCCAAATTGGCCCCGGCCCCCCGTGTTTGCAACCGCTTAGAAGCGGTAGCGACGTCGCTGCTTATGCGGCTTCGTCGAAGTCCTCGTCGGTCATCACCGGACCCGAGTCCTGGCCCTTGGCCGAGACGTCGCGGTCGACGAATTCGATGATCGCCATCGGCGAGGCGTCCGACGCGCGGATGCCGGCCTTGATGATGCGGGTGTAGCCGCCGTTGCGATCGGCATAGCGCGCTGCCAGCACGTCGAACAGCTTCACCAGCTGTGCGTCGTCGAGGAGACGCGAGTGGGCCAGACGACGGTTGGACAGGCCACCCTTCTTCGCCAGCGTCACCAGCTTCTCGACGTAGGGACGCAGTTCCTTCGCCTTGGCGACGGTGGTGGTGATCTGCTCGTGCTTGATCAGCGCTGCCGACATGTTGCGGAACAGGGCCAGACGATGGGCCGAGGTACGCTGAAGCTTACGACCGCCTACGCGATGACGCATGATATTTTCCTTCGTTCGTTAAGGGGCCGTGTCACGGAAACCCCAGACCAGGCAGTGCTCGCGGCCACCGCCCAAGAACCGGAAGGTCGGATTGGGCGAACACCCTCTCCATAAGGCCGACGCGGCAAAGCCGCGTCGTCGGTCGGCACCTTCGGGCCGCCGGCCGGACCTCGCGATCAACCCGGGATTGGCATCGCCAATCCCGGGCGCGAGGCTCAGCCCATGATTTCCTGCTCGAGCTTCTTGGCCATTTCCTCGATGTTCTCGGGCGGCCAGCCCGGGATTTCCATGCCGAGGCGCAGGCCCATGGACGAGAGCACTTCCTTGATCTCGTTCAGGGACTTGCGGCCGAAGTTCGGGGTACGCAGCATCTCTGCCTCGGTCTTCTGAACCAGATCGCCGATGTAGATGATGTTGTCGTTCTTCAGGCAGTTCGCCGAACGCACCGACAGCTCCAGCTCGTCGACCTTCTTGAGAAGGAAGCGGTTGATCTGTGCGGTATCGCCTGCCGCCTCGGCAACCTGTGCCGGAGCCGCAGCGCCCGACGGCGCCTGGCGAGTGATTGAAGAATCGTCGAAGTGCACAAACAGCGACAGCTGGTCCTGAAGGATGCGGGCCGCATAGGCGATCGCGTCCTCGGGGGTCACCGTACCGTCGGTCTCGACGGTCAGCGTCAGCTTGTCATAGTCGAGCTCCTGCCCGACGCGGGTGTTCTCGACCTTGTACGACACCTGCCGAACCGGAGAGAACAGCGCGTCGACCGGGATCAGGCCGATCGGCGCATCCGCCGGACGGTTGCTCGCAGCCGGGACATAGCCCTTCCCGCTCTCGGCGGTCAGTTCCATGTTGAGGGTCGCGCCCTCGTCCAGGTGGCAGAGCACCAGCTCGGGGTTCATCACTTCGATGTCGCCGGAAACCGCGATATCGCCAGCCTTGACTTCGGCAGGGCCGGTCATCGACAGCTGGAGGCGCTTGGAACCCTCGCCCTGCATGCGCAGCGCGATCTGCTTCACGTTGAGGACGATGTCGGTCACGTCCTCGCGCACGCCCGCCAGGCTCGAGAATTCGTGCAGCACGTTCTCGATCTTGATGGAGGTGACCGCAGCGCCCTGCAGGGAGGACAGCAGCACCCGGCGCAGCGAGTTGCCGAGCGTCAGGCCGAAGCCACGCTCCAGCGGCTCGGCAACGAACGTCGCCTTGCGCTTGGAATCGCCACCGGCCTTTTTGTCGAGGCCGCCGGGCTTCTTGAGTTCCTGCCAGTTTTTAGCGTTGACAGACACGGGCTTCCCCTAGTTGTGGGCGCAGGCGAGGGCTGCCCGCACCGAATGACGATCCGGCCGCGCAGCCATCGATGGGCGCCGCGGCCGGACTGGGATCGATCAAACGCGGCGACGCTTGGAGGGGCGAACGCCGTTGTGCGGGATCGAGGTCACGTCGCGGATGGACGTGATCTGAAAGCCAACCGCCTGCAGCGCGCGCAGCGCCGACTCACGGCCCGAACCCGGGCCCTTCACTTCGACTTCCAGGGTACGCACGCCGTGGTCGGCAGCCTTGCGGCCCGCGTCCTCGGCAGCGACCTGGGCCGCATACGGAGTCGACTTACGCGACCCCTTGAAGCCCATCATGCCGGCCGAAGACCAGCTGATCGCGTTGCCCTGCGCGTCGGTGATGGTGATCATGGTGTTGTTGAAGCTGGCGTTCACGTGCGCGACGCCTGCAGTGATGTTCTTGCGTTCGCGCCGCCGAAGGCGCTGTGCTGCCTGTGCCATGGATATTCCTGACCTGAAGTGCGTGATCCGAAGGGCGGGAGGCGATCAGCCCCGCACCACCCCCCGGCGAGAGAAGAAAGCGCGGCGCGCTTACTTCTTCTTGCCTGCGATCGGCTTGGCCTTGCCCTTGCGGGTGCGCGCATTGGTGTGCGTGCGCTGGCCGCGGACCGGCAGGCCCTTGCGGTGACGCAGGCCGCGGTAGCAAGCCAGGTCCATCAGGCGCTTGATGTTCATCGCGGTTTCGCGACGAAGGTCACCTTCCACGGTGTGGCTGGCGTCGATGGTCTCGCGGATCTGCAGAACTTCCTGATCGCTCAGGTCCTGCACGCGACGCTCGGCAGCGATGCCCAGCGTGTCGGTGATCTGCTTGGCCTTCGTCGGGCCGATGCCGTGGATGTACTGAAGCGCAATGACGACGCGCTTGTTGGTCGGGATGTTAACACCCGCGATACGTGCCATGAAATTTATTCTCCCAGCTCCACGGGGCACTGCATGGCTAGCCAAGCACCCCATCTCGTAGCGTTGACCCGAAACGCACGATTGCGGCGGACACGCGTGCGCGCCGCCGGGACCGGTGTGTCGGGGTAAAGCGCAGGTAAGCGCAGCCGGGAAAGCTGTCAACCGCCCTGCGGAACCAAATTTGGGGTGAAGCGTGCCCACTGCAGCGCAGGGGCCCGCCCCCTGCGGCAGCGCAGCGGCATGGTGCAGGCGCGACTCGCGGGAGAGGTCACGCCGCCCCGGCCCCGGGCGAAGCTGGGACCGGGAGGTGTCGGACGCCGGGCGCGGAGCCCAGGGTCAGCGATCTAGGATCGCTGCGATCTCTGCGGCGACGGTGTCCATGTCGGCCATGCCGTCGACTCGCTCGACCAAGCCGCGGGCTTCGTAGCCCGGCAGGATCGGCGCGGTCTTTGCGCGGTACTCAGCCATGCGCGTGCGCACGGTCTCTTCATTGTCGTCGGGGCGACGCTTGAACTCGGTCGAGCCGCAGACGTCGCAGGTGGCATCGACCTTGGGCAGCTTGAACCGGTCGTGATAGCCGGTGCCGCACACCGAACAGGTGAAGCGGCCGACGATGCGCTCGACCAGCGCATCCTCATCCACCACCAGCTCGATCACATAGGCCAGGCGGCGACCGCGATGTTCGAGCAGCAGGTCGAGCGCGTCCGCCTGGGCGGCCGTGCGCGGATAGCCGTCGAAGATCGCGCCCTGCCCTTCCTCGAGCTGGTCGAGGCGCTCGCCGATCAGGGCCGAGACGATGGCGTCGGAGACGAGCTCGCCCGCCTCCATCACGGCCTTCGCCTTCAGTCCGACGGGGGATCCCGCCTTTACGGCCGCGCGCAGCATGTCGCCGGTGGACAGCTGCACCATCCCGCGATCGTGCTCCAGACGGCTCGCCTGCGTACCTTTGCCGGCGCCCGGCGGTCCGAGCAGGATGATGTCCACGGTATAATCCCCCTTCACGTCGATCAGTGGCGCGCGCGGCCGCCCTTGAGCTTGGCCTTCTTGATCAGGTCGCCATACTGGTGCGCCAGCAGGTGCGACTGGATCTGCGTAACCGTGTCCATGGTTACGTTCACCACGATCAGAAGGCTAGTCCCACCAAGATAGAAGGGAATAGCGAGCGCCGAGACGAGGTACTCCGGCAGCAGGCACAGCACGACCAGATAGGCCGCGCCGACGACCGTGATGCGGGTGAGCACATAGTCGAAATAGGCTTCGGTGTTCTTGCCCGGACGGATGCCGGGGATGAAGCCGCCATAGCGCTTGAGGTTGTCCGCGGTCTCTTCCGGATTGAACACCACGGCGGTGTAGAAGAACGAGAAGAAGACGATGCCGGCGCCGTACAGCAGCATGTACACAAGGCTGCCATGCTGCAGATACTGGTTGAGGCTGATCACGAAATCGCCCCACCAGCTCTCGCCCTCGGCGGCCTGGCCGGCAAACTGGGTGATGGTGACCGGCATCAGCAGCAGCGACGAGGCGAAGATCGGCGGGATGACGCCCGCGGTGTTGATCTTGAGCGGAAGGTGGCTGCGGTCGGCCTGAACCCCGCGCGCGGTCTGGCGCTTGGGATACTGGATCAGGATGCGACGCTGGGCGCGCTCCATGAAGCAGATGAACAGCACCAGGCCGATGACGGCGACGGTGATGCCGACGAGCTTGAGCGGATCGAGCGTGCCCGAGCGGCTGCCCTCGAACAGCTGCACAAGCGTGGTCGGCAGGTGGGCGACGATGCCCGCCATGATGATCAGCGAGATGCCGTTGCCGATGCCGCGGCTGGTGATCTGCTCACCCAGCCACATCAGGAACATGGTGCCGCCGATGAGCGAGATGACGGCCGCGATGCGGAAGGTCATGCCCGGCTCGATCACGGCCTGCGCCCCGGCCGAGGCGCCGAACGCCTCAAGCCCGACGGCGATGAAATAGCCCTGGATCGCAGTCAGCGCGACCGTGCCGTAGCGGGTGTACTGGTTGAGCTTCTTGCGGCCCGACTCGCCTTCCTTCTTGATCGCGGCGAGCTGCGGCGACAGCGAGCTGGCGAGCTGCACGACGATCGAGGCGGTGATGTACGGCATGACGCCCAGCGCCACGACCGACATGCGCGTGAGCGCACCGCCCGAGAAGGTGTTGAAGAAGTCGAGCACGCCGCCCTGCGTCTGGTTGGCGAGCAGGCCAAGCTGCGTCGGGTCGATTCCCGGCAGCGGCACATAGCTGAGCATCCGGAAGACGATCAGCGCGCCAAGCGTGAACCACAGGCGCTTCTTGAGCTCGGTCGCCTGGCCGAACTTGGCCAGGTTCAGGTTGGTTGCAAGGCCGTCGGATGCCGCTGCCATGAATGTGTCCCGATGATGCTGGCGGGCGCTGATGCCCCACCCCCGGCGCCCATATAGGGCTTGCGTCCGGGATGTCTAACGGGTCGGCGGCGAAACCCGCGACCCCTTCATGCAATCGGGCCCGCCCACCCCTGCCTGCCGCACCGAAAGGCGCGAAGCAGGGCGGAAGCGGACGGGCCCGACGCGAACGACGTTCAGGCGGCGCCGATTAGGCGCGCGCTGCCTTCTTGGCCGCCAGGGTCTGGCCCTTCTTGGCCTTTGCCTTCTCGGCTGCCGGCACGACCTCTATCACGTTAACGGTGCCGCCAGCCTTCTCGACTGCTTCGCGCGCCGTCTTGGACGCACCAGCAACGGTGAAGGTCAGCTTCGCGGTCAGCTCGCCCTTGGCGAGGAGGCGGACGCCGTCCTTGCCGCCGCGTGCCAGGCCAGCGGCCTTGAGCGCTGCGTGGTCGATGTCGGTCGCGGTCAGCGTGCCTGCATCAACAGCCTTCTGGATCGCGCCGAGGTTCACCTCAGCATAGTCCTTGGCGAAGATGTTGTTGAAGCCACGCTTCGGCAGACGCATGTGGAGCGGCATCTGACCGCCCTCGAAGCCCTTGATCGAGACGCCTTCGCGGCTCTTCTGGCCCTTCTGACCACGACCTGCGGTCTTGCCCTTGCCGGAACCGATGCCGCGGCCGACCCGCATCTTGCGGTGACGGGCGCCCTGGTTGTCGCTGAGTTCGTTGAGCTTCATGAGTTGCACTCGCTTTCGCTTTTTACGCGCTGATGAAATGAGGAAGGGGGCCGCTTAGCCCCCTTCCCCCTATTTGTCACTGGTGGAGTGAGGGCTCAGCCCTCGACCGACACCATGTGCTGCACCTTGCGGATCATGCCGCGCACCTCGGGGGTGTCGGTCAGCTCGACCGTCTTGTGCATCTTGTTGAGGCCCAGGCCGATGAGCGTCGCGCGCTGGTCCTTGGTGCGCCGGATCGGCGAACCGGTCTGCGTGATCTTCACGGTAGCCATGGGTTACTCCACCACCGCCGCGGCGTCAGCCTCGGCCGTCTGCGATCCACCACGGCCCAGAAGGTCGACGACCTTCTTGCCACGGCGCTGCGCCACCGACTTCGGGCTGGTCTGTTCGCCCAGAGCCTCAAAGGTCGCGCGGATCATGTTGTACGGGTTCGACGTGCCGACCGACTTGGTCACGACGTCGGCCACGCCCAGGCTCTCGAAGATGGCGCGCATCGGGCCACCTGCGATGATGCCGGTACCGGCCGGAGCCGAACGCACCGTGACGCGACCGGCACCGAAGTGACCGTTGCCGTCATGGTGCAGCGTGCGGCCGTCCTTGAGCGGAACGCGCATCATTGCCTTCTTCGCAGCGGCGGTCGCCTTGGAAATGGCTTCCGGCACTTCGCGTGCCTTGCCATGACCGAAGCCGACGCGACCCTTGCCATCGCCAACAACGACGAGTGCTGCGAAGCCGAAGCGCTTGCCGCCCTTCACCGTCTTGGAGACGCGGTTGATGTGGACGAGCTTTTCGATCAGCTCCTCACCACCATCCTCGGCGCCACGACGATCGTCGCGACGACCGCGGTTGCCATCACGGCCACCGCGACCACGCTCGCCGCCACGGCCACGGCCGCCACGCGGACCACGGCCCTGCGGGGCACCTGCCTCTGCACCCGTCGCCTCGACGGCAGGGGTTTCGGCCTGGTTGTTCTCGTCGGCCATCTTAGAACTCCAATCCGCTCTCACGCGCGGCTTCCGCCAGCGCCTTGACGCGTCCGTGGAACAGGAACCCGCCACGATCGAACACCACCTGCGTCACGCCGGCAGCCTTCGCGGCCTCCGCGACGCGCTGGCCCACCGCCTTGGCGGCATCGACGTTCGCGCCGCTCTGGCCACGCACGTCCTTTTCCAGCGTCGAAGCCGAAGCGACCGTCCGGCCCTCGGCATCGTCGATGACCTGGGCATAGATGTGCTTGCCCGAACGGTGGATCGACAGGCGCGGACGACCGCCCGAGCGCGCACGAAGCGCGGTACGGTTGCGGCGGCGACGCTTCGCGAACAGCGACATACCCTTGGTAGACATCACTTCTTCTTCCCTTCCTTGCGGAAGATGAACTCGCCGTCGTACTTGATGCCCTTGCCCTTATAGGGCTCCGGCTTCCGCCAACGGCGGATCTCAGCTGCGACCTGGCCGACCTTCTGCTTGTCGATGCCAGAGATCTCGACGGTGGTCTGATCCGGCGTCTTGATCTCGATCCCTTCCGGGATGTCGAAGTTCACGTCGTGCGAATAGCCGAGCTGGAGCTTGAGCACCTTGCCCTGCGACGCTGCACGATAGCCGACGCCGGTGATGAGCAGCTTCTTGGAGAAGCCCTCGGTCACGCCGGTCACCAGGTTCTGGACCAGGGTGCGCTGCATGCCCCAGAAGGCACGGGCGCGCTTGGTGTCGTTGGCCGGCTGCACCGAAATGCCGCCATCCGTGACTTCGTACGCGATGTCGTCCGCGAGCGGCATGGTCAGGGTGCCCTTGGGACCCTTCACGCTCAGCTCACGGCCGGCGATGTTGGCGGTCACGCCGGCCGGAACCGGAACCGCCTTTTTGCCGATGCGGCTCATCAGAACACCTCCGCCAGCACTTCGCCGCCGACGTTCTGCTCACGCGCTTCCGCGTCGGACAGAACACCCTTGGGCGTCGAAACGATCGTGATGCCAAGGCCATTGCGGACCCGCGGCAGCTCCTGGCTGCCCGAGTAGACGCGACGGCCCGGCTTCGAGACGCGCGCGACGTGCTTGATCGCCGGCTGGCCCTCGAAATACTTCAGCTCGATGCGGACGCCGGCCGCGGGGCCCATCTGCTCTTCGCTGTAGCCACGGATATAACCCTCGCGCTGAAGCACGTCGAGGACACGGGTCCGCAGCTTGGACGCCGGCGAGAGGACAGAGTCCTTACGCGCGCGCTGGCCGTTGCGGATGCGGGTGAGCATATCACCCAGGGGATCGGTCAATGCCATCGTAAGGGTCCTTACCAGCTCGACTTGACGACGCCGGGGATCATGCCGCGGTTGGCAAGATCACGAAGCATCACGCGGGCAAGACGGAACTTGCGGTAATAAGCGCGCGGGCGGCCGGTGATCTCGCAACGGTTGCGAACCCGGGTCGGGTTGGCGTTGCGGGGGATTTCGGCCATCTTCAAGCGTGCGATCAGGCGCTCGGTCTCGTCCAGCGACGTGTCCGCTGCCTGCGCCTTGAGCTTCGCATACTTGCCGGCGTACTTCTTCACCAGCAGCTTGCGACGCTCGTTCTTGTTGATCGAACTCAGTTTCGCCATGGACTTAAGCTCTTCCTAGTCGTTGCCCCGGCGGCGTGCCGGGGGCCTTGTTGCGGCAGCGCCCCGGCCGCGAGGCCAGGGCGATACCATCAATTGCTCAGGCCGCCTTCTGCTGCTCGCCGTCCTGCACCTGCGGGAACGGGAAGCCGAACAGACGCAGAAGCTCGCGAGCCTCGTCGTCGGTCTTTGCAGTGGTGGTCACGATCACGTCCATGCCGCGCACCTTGTCGACGCGGTCATAGCTGATTTCGGGGAACACGATCTGCTCCTTGATGCCGCAGGCATAGTTGCCGCGACCGTCGAAGCTCTTCGGGTTCAGCCCACGGAAGTCGCGGACGCGCGGAAGTGCGATCGTGATGAAGCGGTCGAGGAACTCGTACATCCGCTCACGGCGCAGCGTGACCTTGCAGCCGATCGCCATGCCTTCACGCAGCTTGAACTGCGCGATCGACTTTTTCGCCTTGGTGACGACAGGCTTCTGGCCGGCGATCAGCTCCATTTCGGAAGCCGCCTGCTCGACCTTCTTCTTGTCCTGCGTCGCTTCGCCCACGCCCATGTTGAGCACGATCTTTTCGATCCGCGGGACTTCCATCGCGTTCTTGTAGCCGAACTTCTCCGTCATCGCCTTGACGATGCGGTCGTCGTAGATCGACTTCATCCGCGGCGTGTAGTTGTCAGCCATTGATGACATCCCCCGTCTTCACGGCCACGCGGACCTTCTTGCCGTCACGCTCTTCGAAGCGGACGCGGGTCGGCTTGCCGTCCACGACGTGCGCGACCTTCGAGATGTGCAGCGGCGCTTCCGAACGCTCGAGGCCACCCTGCGGGTTGACCTGGGTCGGCTTGCGATGGCGCACGGCGATGTTCACGCCCGAAACGACAACCTTGCTGTCCTTGGGCATCGCGCGGACGACTTCACCGGTCTTGCCCTTGTCCTTGCCGGACAGAACGATGACCTGGTCGCCCTTCTTGATCTTGGCGGCAGCCATTACAGCACCTCCGGCGCGAGCGAGATGATCTTCATGAAGCCGCGCGAGCGCAGCTCGCGAACCACCGGGCCAAAGATACGGGTGCCGATCGGCTCCTCGTTCTTGTTGACCAGGACCGCGGCGTTGCCGTCGAAACGGATCACCGAACCGTCGGTGCGACGGATGTCCTTGGCGGTCCGAACGATGACGGCGCGATGCACGTCACCCTTCTTCACGCGGCCGCGGGGTGCGGCCTCCTTGATGGAGACGACGATGACGTCGCCCACACCTGCCGTGCGGCGCTTGGAGCCGCCCAGCACTTTGATGCACTGCACCCGCTTCGCGCCGCTGTTGTCTGCGACGTCGAGATTGGACTGCATCTGAATCATGATGCGCTTCCTTCTCTATGGGCCCGATTCCGACCGGCGCCCGCCTTCAAAAACGAACCCCCGGCGCGGACAGCCGCGCCAGGGGGAGCGGCCAACTAGCCGTCCCTGGGGAGGAACGCAAGCCCCTGCCCCAATTCCCGTTTCCCCGGCCGAACCGGCCGGGGGGTGGAGGCCGTTAGGCCTCCGCCGCAACCTCGGCCGGGGTCGCGTGCGTGTTCACACGATCCACGACCT
Organism: Sphingomonas sp. 3-13AW; assembly: GCF_049311085.1. Lineage (NCBI taxonomy): Bacteria > Pseudomonadati > Pseudomonadota > Alphaproteobacteria > Sphingomonadales > Sphingomonadaceae > Sphingomonas > Sphingomonas sp. 3-13AW. The sequence goes on from NZ_JASNVZ010000006.1 coordinate 130,111, forward strand.
TCCAGGTCTTGAGCTTGGAGATCGGCGCAGTCTCTTCGATGCGCACGGTCTCGCCCTCGCGGTACTCGTTGCCCTCGTCATGGGCATGGTACTTCTTCGAACGGCGGATGATCTTGCCGTAGAGCGCGTGCTTGACCTTGCGCTCCACCTTAACCACCACCGTCTTGTCGGTCTTGTCCGAGACGATCGTCCCGGTCAGCACGCGCTTCGGCATGTCTGTCGTCCTTACTTTGCCGCCGAGCGCGTACGCTCGGTCTGCAGCGTCTTGATCCGCGCGATGTCGCGACGGACTTCCTTGACGCGGCTCGGCTTTTCCATCTGGCTCGTTGCCGCCTGGAAGCGGAGGTTGAACGCCTCACGCTTCAGGTTGCCCAGTGCGTCGACCAGTTCGTCGTCGCTCTTGGCGCGAAGATCGGTTGCCTTGGTCATCTCAATCAACCCTCCAGGTGCGACGTGTCGCCGAGACGCGCCACGACCTTGACTGCGATCGGCAGCTTCATGGCTGCACGCTCGAATGCCTCGGCCGCGAGCGGACCGGGAACGCCGTCCAGCTCGAACAGGATCCGGCCCGGCTTGACGCGGGCGACCCAGAACTCCGGCGAACCCTTGCCCGAGCCCATGCGGACTTCGGCAGGCTTCGACGAAACCGGAACGTCCGGGAACACGCGGATCCAGAGACGGCCCTGGCGCTTGATGTGACGCGTGATCGCGCGGCGAGCCGCCTCGATCTGGCGTGCGGTGATCCGCTCCGGCTCCATCGCCTTCAGCCCGTAGGAGCCGAAGTTGAGCGCCGTGCCACCCTTGGCGTCGCCATGGATGCGGCCCTTGAAGGCCTTGCGGAACTTGGTGCGCTTTGGTTGCAGCATTTTCCTAGTCCTTAGCGGCGGTGGTCATCGCGCGCCGGGCGCACGCCGGAGGTCTGGGCCTCCATCATCAGCCGGTCCTGCGCCATGGGATCATGACCCAGGATCTCGCCCTTGAAGATCCACACCTTGACGCCGCAGACGCCATAGGCGGTGTGCGCCTCGGCCTCTGCATAGTCGACGTTCGCACGCAGCGTGTGCAGCGGAACCCGACCCTCGCGGTACCATTCGGTACGTGCGATTTCGGCGCCGCCGAGACGGCCTGCGCAGGTGATCCGGATGCCTTCGGCGCCCAGACGGAGAGCCGACTGCACCGCACGCTTCATGGCGCGACGGAACGCGATACGACGCTCGAGCTGATCCGCGACACCCTGTGCCACCAGCTTGGAGTCGATCTCGGGCTTGCGGATCTCGACGATGTTCAGCGACACGTCGGACGAGGTCATCGCGGACAGCTTCTTGCGAAGCTTCTCGATGTCGGCGCCCTTCTTGCCGATGATCACGCCCGGACGGGCCGCATAGATCGACACGCGGCACAGCTTGGCCGGACGCTCGATCACCACCTTCGAGATGGCTGCCTGCGGCAGCGTCTCGACGATGTACTTGCGGATCTTGAGATCCTCCAGCAGCAGACGACCATAGTCATGGCCTTCCGCGAACCAGCGGCTGTCCCAGGTGCGGTTGATCTGCAGACGCAGACCGATGGGGTTGCTCTTCTGACCCATTACGCTTCCTCCACCTCGGCTACGACGATGCGCACGCGGCTGAACGGCTTCAGGATGCGCGTCGACTTACCACGGCCGCGGGTAGCGAACCGCTTCATGGTGATCGACTTGCCGACCGAAGCTTCCTTCACGACGAGAGCGTCGACGTCGAGGTTGTGGTTGTTCTCCGCATTCGCGATCGCCGAAGCGAGGCACTTGCGGACGTCGACCGCCATCGCCTTCTTGGAGAAGGCGAGGATGTTCATCGCTTCACCGGCAGTGCGGTTGCGGATGAGACCAGCGACGAGGTTCAGCTTCTGGGCCGAACCGCGCACCTGGGTGGCGACGGCCAGAGCTTCCTTGTCGCCCACGCGGCGGGGGGCTGCCTGCTTGCTCATCAGCGCTTACCCTTCTTGTCGGCGGCGTGGCCGGGGAAGAAGCGGGTGGGAGCGAACTCGCCGAGCTTCATGCCCACCATTTCCTCGTTGACCGACACCGGCACAAACTTGCGACCGTTGTACACGTTGAACGTCAGGCCGACGAACTGCGGCAGGATCGTCGAGCGACGCGACCAAGTCTTGATCGGACCAGAGCGCGAACCGGCTTCCTGTGCGGCCTCCGCCTTCTTCAGCAGGCTCAGTTCGACGAACGGGCCCTTCCAAACAGAACGAGCCATTCTATCAGCCCTTCTTCTTCGCGTGACGCGACCGGATGATCATCTTGTCGGTCGACTTATTGTGACGAGTGCGCGCACCCTTCGTCGGCTTGCCCCACGGGGTGACCGGATGACGGCCGCCCGAGGTCCGGCCTTCACCACCGCCATGCGGGTGGTCGACCGGGTTCTTCGCAACACCGCGGGTCAGCGGGCGCTTGCCCATCCAGCGGGTACGACCAGCCTTGCCGAGGTTCTGGTTCTGGTTGTCCGGGTTCGAAACCGCACCGACCGTCGCCATGCACTCTGCACGGATGTAGCGCTGCTCGCCCGAGTTCAGGCGGACGATGACCATGCCCTTGTCGCGGCCCACGACCTGCACATAGGTGCCGGCCGAACGTGCGATCTGACCGCCCTTGCCGGGCTTCATCTCGACGTTGTGGACGATGGTGCCGACGGGCACCTGGCCCAGCTCCATCGCGTTGCCCGGCTTCACGTCGGTCTTGCGAGCGGCGATCACCTTGTCGCCAACGCCGAGGCGCTGCGGTGCGACGATGTAGGCCAGGCTCGGCTTGCCGTCGATCTCGCCATAGTTGACGAGCGCGATGAACGCCGTGCGGTTGGGATCATATTCGATCCGCTCCACGGTGCCCTCGACGTCCCACAGGCGGCGCTTGAAATCGACGATGCGATAGCGCTGCTTGTGACCGCCGGCGATGCCGCGCGAGGTGACGTGACCCTTGTTGTTACGGCCGCCGGTCTTGGTCTTGCCCTCGGTGAGCGCCTTTACCGGGCGCCCCTTGAACAGACCCGAACGGTCGACGAGGACGAGTCCACGACGCGCCGGCGAGGTCGGGTTGTAATGCTTGAGTGCCATTATGCCATGGTCCCCTGCGTTACGTCGATCGACTGGCCTTCGGCCAGGGTGACGATCGCCTTCTTGATGTCGGTGCGCTTGTAGGGCTCGCCCTTCCAACGCTTCGTCTTGCCCTTGACGACGATCGTGTTCACGCCGGTGACCTTTACGTCGAACAGCGCTTCAACGGCCGCCTTGATCTCGGGCTTGGTGGCGTCCTTGGCCACCTTGAACACAACCGCGTTCTGCTCCGACACCAGGGTCGACTTCTCGGTGATGTGGGGCGCGAGCACCACGTCGTAGTGACGGATGTCCACCGCCTTGGTCGGCTGCTTAGCCATGGAAGCGCGCCTCCAGCTTCTCGACAGCGGCGCGGGTGAGCACCAGCGTGTCATGCTTCAGGATGTCGTAGACGTTGGCGCCACCGGCCGGCAGCACGTTCACTGCACGCAGGTTGCGAGCAGCAAGCGCGAAGCTCGTCTCGACGGCGTCGCCGTCGATCACCAGCGCGGTCTTGCCGAAGCCGAGCTTCGACAGGGTGCCGGTCAGTGCCTTGGTCTTGCCGTCCTCAACCGTGAGGCCGTCCACGACGATCAGCGAACCCGCCTTGGCATGGCTCGACAGCGCCATGCGGAGGCCGAGCGCGCGGATCTTCTTGTTCAGCGACGGATTGAAGTCGCGAACACGAGCACCGTGTGCCTTACCGCCGCCGACGAAGATCGGAGCGCGACGATCGCCGTGACGAGCGACGCCGCCGCCCTTCTGGCGACCGAGCTTCTTGCCGGTGCGTGCAACATCGGCACGCTCACGGGTGCCGCGAGCAGTGCCGCGACGCTTTTCCAGCTGCCACGTCACGACGCGGTGCAGGATGTCGGCACGCGGCTCGACGCCGAACACCTCGTCCTTCAGCTCGATGTCGCCGCTCTCGGCGGCGTCGAGGGTCTGTACCTTGACCTTCACGTTCAGCCCTCCTGGCCTTCGGTCGCCTCGGGAGCCGCCTGTGCGGGCGCCTCGGCCGGGGTTTCGTTGCTGTTGGCGACGGCCTTCAGGCCGGCGGGATACGGGGCCTCGGCATGGCGCGCGACCTTCACCGCGTCCTTGACGATCAGCCAGCTGCCCTTGTGCCCGGGAACCGAACCCTTGACGAAGATCAGCCCGCGCTCAGCGTCCGTCGAGACGATCTCGAGGTTCTGCTGGGTGCGATTGCGGTCACCCATGTGGCCGGCCATCTTCTTGTTCTTGAAGACGCGACCCGGATCCTGACGCTGACCGGTCGAACCGAGCGAACGGTGCGACACGGAGACGCCGTGCGTCGCGCGCAGACCGCCGAAGTTCCAGCGCTTCATGCCGCCGGCGAAACCCTTACCCTGGGTCTTGCCCGACACGTCGACCAGCTGGCCAGCGACGAAATGGTCGGCAGAGATCGTAGCGCCGACATCCAGCAGCGCGTCGTCGGCGACGCGGAACTCGCAGAGCTCCAACTTCGGCTCGACTTCGGCCTTGCCGAAATGGCCGCGCTGCGGCTTGGCGACGTTCTTCGCCTTGGCAGCGCCGGCACCGATCTGCACCGCGACATAACCGTCACGATCCATCTCACGGCGGGCGACGACCTGCACGTCTTCCAGTGCCAGAACCGTAACGGGCACGTGGCGCCCGTCGTCCTGGAACAACCGGGTCATTCCCATCTTCTTAGCGATCACGCCAGTGCGCATGACCTACTCCTCCAACAGAGGCTCGCCATCCCGGCGAGCTTGCCAACGAAAAAGGCCCCGGCCGCTTTCACGCTCCGGAGCCCCAGCCCTCACGACAAACGCCCCCGCCAGGGCCGGTCATCGAGGGAAACGACGGTCGAACCGTCCGCTTTTCCTCGATAGCGGGGACGCGGACAACGGCATTGATCAGAAGATCGCCTGCCGTTCGGTATCCCGTAGGCGCTTTCCCAGCCTCTACCGCGACTTAGCCGCGGGAAGCGAAAGCGCGACGCCCGGTGGAATCACCAAGCGTCGCGGTGCCGGCGCATTACGCCAGCTTGATCTCGACGTCAACGCCAGCGGCGAGGTCGAGCTTCATCAGCGCGTCCACGGTCTGGGGGGTCGGCTGCACGATGTCGAGGAGACGCTTGTAGGTGCGGGTCTCGAACTGCTCACGCGACTTCTTGTCGATGTGCGGACCGCGGTTCACGGTGAACTTGTCGATGTGCGTGGGCAGCGGAATCGGACCGCGGATCAGGGCACCCGTACGACGCGCAGTGTCGGCGATGTCGCCGGCTGCCTGGTCGAGCACACGATGGTCGAACGCCTTCAGGCGAATGCGGATGTTGTTGTCCATATCCCTACCGATGCGAAATGGTGACGGCCCCGGCCGTCACCCCAGCCAAAGCTGAGGGCTCGTGCCGCAGGCTCATGCGCCGGCGGGTTGAGATCCCGGTCGAAACCGGGATGGCGGAGAAAGAGCCGAAACTCAAAAAAACTGGAAGGCCGCCCTTACAGAGGCCTCTATAAAAAGGCAACCGCCCGACACCCCTTTTTGGGGTGCCGAGCGGCTGTTTATCGCTGGAAGGCGATTTACTTGTTGATTTCGCTGACCACGCCCGCGCCGACGGTACGACCGCCCTCACGGATGGTGAAGCGCTGACCAACGTCCATCGCGATCGGTGCGATGAGCTTGACGCCCAGTGCAACTTCGTCGCCCGGCATGACCATCTCGGTGCCTTCCGGCAGCTCGATCGTGCCGGTCACGTCCGTGGTGCGGAAGTAGAACTGCGGGCGGTAGTTGGCGAAGAACGGCGTGTGACGGCCACCCTCGTCCTTCGACAGCACGTACACCGACGACTGGAAGTCGGTGTGCGGCTTGATCGAACCCGGCTTGGCCAGAACCTGACCACGCTCAACTTCTTCACGGCCCACGCCGCGGATCAGCGCGCCGATGTTGTCGCCAGCCTGGCCCTGGTCGAGCAGCTTGCGGAACATTTCAACGCCCGTGACGACGGTCTTGCGGACCGACTCCTGGATGCCGACGATCTCGACTTCTTCGCCAACCTTGACGACGCCGGTCTCGACGCGGCCGGTGACGACGGTGCCGCGACCCGAGATCGAGAACACGTCTTCGATCGGCATCATGAACGGCTTGTCGAGCGGACGCTCCGGCTGCGGGATCGACTCGTCGACTGCTGCCATGAGGGCCAGGATCGCGTCCTTGCCGAGCTTGTCGTCCGAGCCCGAGAGAGCTGCGGTCGCCGAGCCACGGATGATCGGAATGTTGTCGCCGTCGAACTCACGCTTGGAGAGCTCTTCACGGATTTCCATTTCGACCAGCTCAAGGATTTCCTCGTCGTCGACGAGGTCGACCTTGTTGAGGAAGACCACCATGGTCGGCACGCCAACCTGGCGAGCGAGCAGGATGTGCTCCTTGGTCTGCGGCATCGGGCCGTCGGTCGCGGCAACCACCAGGATGGCGCCGTCCATCTGCGCCGCACCGGTGATCATGTTCTTCACATAGTCAGCGTGGCCCGGGCAATCGACGTGCGCGTAGTGGCGCTTGTCGGTCTCGTACTCGACGTGTGCGGTCGAGATCGTGATGCCGCGCTCGCGCTCTTCCGGAGCCTTGTCGATGTTGGCGAAGTCGACCGCAGCGTTACCCGCAACGTTCTCAGCCAGGATCTTCGTGATCGCAGCGGTCAGCGACGTCTTGCCGTGGTCGACGTGGCCGATGGTACCGATGTTGAGGTGCGGCTTGTTCCGCTCGAATTTCGCTTTTGCCATTTTCCTACCTTCTGATTCGAATCCGCTGCCGCATCAGGGGCCACGCGAACGCGGCCCCATAGCGGCTGTTTGGAAGTTACGCCAGCTTCGCCTTCACTTCGTCGGCCACGTTCTGCGGCACTTCGTCGTAATGGGAGAACTGCATCGAGTATTGCGCGCGGCCCTGGGTGAACGAGCGGAGCTGGTTCACATAGCCGAACATGTTGGCCAGCGGCACCATCGCCTCGACCACCTGCGCGTTGCCGCGGCTGTCGGTGCCCTGGATCTGGCCACGACGGCTGTTCATGTCGCCGATGACGTCGCCCAGGTAATCCTCCGGCGTAACGACCTCGACCTTCATGACCGGCTCGAGCAGCTTGATGCCGGCCTTCTGGGCCGCTTCACGCATCGCGCCACGCGCGCAGATTTCGAACGCCAGCGCCGACGAGTCGACGTCATGGTACTTACCGTCGACCAGGTGCACTTCGAAGTCGATGATCGGGAAGCCGATCAGCGAACCCGTCTGTGCGGTCTCGCGGAAGCCCTTTTCCACCGACGGGATATACTCGCGCGGAATGTTACCGCCCTTGATCTCGTCGAAGAACTGGAAGCCCGAGCCACGCTCGCCCGGCTTCACCTGGACCTTCACTTCACCGAACTGGCCCGAACCACCCGACTGCTTCTTGTGGGTGTAGGTCAGCTCGACCGGCTTCGCCAGATACTCGCGATACGCAACCTGCGGAGCACCCACGTTCGCGTCGACCTTGAACTCGCGCTTCATGCGATCGACCATGATCTCCAGGTGGAGCTCGCCCATCCCCTTCAGGATGGTCTGGCCAGATTCATGGTCGGTCGAAACGCGGAACGACGGGTCCTCGCGTGCCAGACGATTGAGCGCGACGCCCATCTTCTCCTGGTCCGCCTTGGTCTTCGGCTCCACCGACACCTCGATGACGGGGTCCGGGAACTCCATGCGCTCAAGGATGATCGGTGCGTTCTGGGCGCACAGCGTATCGCCGGTCGTGGTGTCCTTCAGACCCGCCAGAGCGACGATGTCGCCGGCATAGGCCACCTGGATGTCCTCGCGGTCGTTCGCATGCATCAGCAGCATGCGGCCAACCTTTTCCTTCTTGTCCTTCACCGAGTTCAGGACCGAAGACGCCGTCTCCAGCTTGCCCGAGTAGATGCGGGCGAAGGTCAGCGTACCCACGAACGGATCGTTCATGATCTTGAACGCCAGCGCGCTGAACGGCGCTTCGTCGCTTGCTTCGCGCTTGTCCTCAGTCTCGCCGTCGAGCTTCAGGCCGTTGATGGCCGGAACGTCGAGCGGGGACGGGAGATAGTCGATCACGGCGTCGAGCAGGGGCTGAACGCCCTTGTTCTTGAACGCCGAACCGCACAGCACCGGAACGAAGGACGAGCTGAGCGTGCCCTTGCGGATCAGGCCCTTCAGGGTCGCGACGTCGGGCTCATTGCCCTCCAGATACGCTTCCATGACGGCATCGTCCTGCTCGACCGCCATCTCGATCAGCTCGCTGCGTGCAGTGGCTGCGGCGTCGGCGAGCTCGGCCGGGATGTCCTGATACTCGAACTTCGCGCCGAGCGACTCTTCGAGCCACACGATCGCACGGTTCTCGACCAGGTCGACGAGGCCCTTGAAGCCGCTCTCGATGCCGATCGGGAGGTACAGGACGGCCGGGCGGGCGCCCAGGCGGTCCTTGATCATCTCGACGCAACGCTCGAAATTCGCACCGGTGCGGTCCAGCTTGTTGACGAAGCACATCCGCGGGACGTTGTACTTGTCAGCCTGGCGCCACACGGTCTCGGACTGCGGCTCAACGCCGGCAACGCCGTCAAAGCAGGTGATCGCACCATCGAGCACGCGAAGCGAACGCTCGACTTCGATGGTGAAGTCGACGTGCCCGGGGGTGTCGATGATGTTGATGCGGTGGTCGTTCCAGAAGCAGGTCGTCGCGGCCGACGTGATCGTGATGCCGCGCTCCTGCTCCTGCTCCATCCAGTCCATGGTCGCGGTGCCCTCGTGGACCTCGCCGATCTTGTAGGACTTGCCGGTGTAATAAAGAATGCGCTCGGTCGTGGTCGTCTTGCCGGCATCGATGTGGGCCATGATGCCGATGTTGCGATACTTCTCGAGCGGATGGCTGCGGGCCATGATCGATCTTCCTCAAGCGATGTGGGGAGCCGGTTGGCCCGGCTCCCCATCATATAGGTCGTACAGGATGCCAGCGGAAGACCGCCGGACCCGCTGTTACCAGCGGTAGTGCGAGAAGGCGCGGTTCGCTTCCGCCATGCGGTGCGTGTCTTCGCGCTTCTTGACCGCGTTGCCGCGGTTGTTGGCCGCATCCATCAGCTCGCCCGAGAGACGGGCAGCCATGGTATTCTCGCTGCGGTTACGAGCCGAGGCGATCAGCCAGCGGATCGCGAGCGCCTGTGCACGCTCCGGACGGACTTCGACCGGAACCTGGTAGGTCGCACCACCGACGCGGCGGCTGCGGACTTCGATACCCGGCTTCACGTTGCCGAGCGCGTCGTGGAAGACGCCGATCGGGTCACGCTTGGCACGCGCCTCGATGGTCTCGAACGCACCATAGACAATGGCTTCGGCGACGGACTTCTTGCCGTCCAGCATCACCGAATTCATGAACTTCGAAAGAACCTCATCCCCGTATACGGGATCAGGCAGGATTTCCCGCTTTTCGGGACGACGACGACGTGCCATGAATTTCTTCCTTTATGCTTCAGCTGGTCCGGAACCTGTCCGGGGCTTACTCCATCTGTATGGATCCCGGCCGAAGCCGGGATGATCGGACTAACGTCCGATCACTTCGGACGCTTGGCGCCGTACTTCGAGCGGGACTGACGACGGTCCTTGACACCCTGCGTATCGAGCACGCCGCGCAGCACGTGGTAGCGCACGCCCGGAAGATCGCGCACACGGCCGCCGCGGATGAGCACAACCGAGTGCTCCTGCAGGTTGTGGCCCTCACCCGGGATGTACGAAATGACTTCGCGCTGGTTGGTCAGGCGAACCTTGGCCACCTTGCGCAGAGCCGAGTTCGGCTTCTTCGGGGTCGTCGTGTACACGCGGGTGCAGACGCCGCGCTTCTGCGGATTCTGCTCCATCGCAGGGACCTTGGACTTGGTCTTCTGCAGTTCGCGGCCCTTGCGGACCAGCTGGTTGATCGTCGGCATGAAGCCCTTCACCTTTCAAACGGTTACTTTGCCGGAGTCGTGACAGGAAATGCACAAAGGCCACGCGGCGAGACGCCCCGGGGCCTTAGGTCTCCAACAACGTTCAGCTCTGCCCAGCAGGTCGGACCGAAAACCGGAACCATCCCATTGAACGGCCGGCGCTATACGGGTTCGCCTGCCCCCGGTCAATGCCGTGCCCGGGGGCATCGGGGGCGATCGCCGCCCCCTCCTATCGCGCTGCGGCGCCGGCCTCCGCAACCAGTCGCCCGCCCTTGATGACGGCGGCCGGACGCTCCAGCAAAGTGATGTCGCGGGTCGGATCGCCGTCGACGGCGACGAGGTCGCCATAGCGACCGACCGAGATCGCGCCGACGTCCCCTTCCCGGCCGAGCGCCTGCGCGGCGTTCCAGGTAGCGGTACGGATCGCGTCCAGCGGCGTCATGCCGAAGCGGACCATCACGGCGAACTGCCGGGCATTGTCGCCATGCGGATAGATGCCTGCGTCGGTGGAAAAGATCATCCGCGCGCCCGCCTTTGCCGCCTTCGCGAAATTCTGGCGCTGAAGCGTGCCGATGCGGCGCTCCTTGGCGATATTCTCCTCCAGGACACCGTTCGCCGCCCCTTCGGCCAGGGTATATTCGGTGTTGTAGACGTCGAAGCCCAGCCAGGTGCCGCGCTCCTTCGCCAGGCGAATGCCCTCGTCGTCGATCAGGCTGACATGCTCGATCGTGTCGATGCCCGCACGGATCGCCGCCTTAATCCCCTCGGCCCCATGCGCGTGGGCGGCCGCCTTGAGCTTCCAGAAATGGGCTTCGTCGGCGATCGCCTTCAGTTCGTCGTCGTGGAGCTGCTGCACGCCGGGCTCGGTATTGCGGGAGAAGACGCCGCCGGTGGCGCAGACCTTGATCACCTCCGCGCCGTATTTGCGCTGCTCGCGTACCCGCTTCTTCAGCTCCTCAGGGCTGTCGCCCATCGCGGGCGAGCGCCGCTGGAACGACGGCGGCAGGAAGGTCTCGTCACAATGGCCCCCGGTCGCACCCAGCGCATAGGCGGCAGGGACGATGCGCGGCCCGGCGATCCAGCCTTCCTCGATCGCCTGCTTGAGCCCGACGTCGGCGTAATTGTCGGAACCAACATTGCGGACCGTGGTGAAGCCCGCGCGCAGCGTCTTTTCGGCATTGCCCGCGGCCTGGGCCACCCAGAAGCTGTCGGTGAACTGGAGGCCGGTGTAGCCGCCGTATTTGGGATTGCTGGTCAGGTGGACGTGCATATCGATCAGCCCCGGCACGATCGTCTTGCCCGGAAGGTCGATGCGAGTCGCGCCCGCCGGAATTGCCGGTCGCGCGCTTCCGGATGCCACCGCGACGATTCGCCCGTTCGTGATCACCACCACCGGCTGATCCAGCAGCCGCCCGGTCTCGACATCGAGCATGTGGTCGGCGGTGACGACGACGCTCTTCGGCTTCGGCCTGGGCGCGCTGGTCTGGCTGAATGCAGGCGAGCCTAAGGCCGCCAAGGCGACTGCAGTCGCCACCCCGAAGTTCCGCATTGCCGCCCCCCCCTGTTCATGCTCGGCCCTCTTGGTCGGGCCAGCGGCGGGTGCGGTCAATCCGTCCGGGAGAAAAGATGGGGCAACAGGATGCAGGGGGCGCGAGCCAGATGCCCGCGCCCCCCACCGGCGATTACATCGCCTGGATTTCCTTCAGATGGCCCTCGACCACCTTGGCCGTGTCGGCTGCAAAGGTCTTGAGCGAGGCGGCCTCGCCGTTCGCTGCATAGCCCTGGAGCGTCGCGAGTGCCTGCTGGTGCGCGGCGACCTGCTGCTGCTTGTAGGCGGCATCGAACTCGGCGCCGGTGGCCGTGCGCAGCGCTGCCAGGTTCGCGTTCTGCTCGGCAGTGAGCGCCGGGGCGGGCGTCACATTGGCGGCGGCAGCGGCGGTCTTGAGCTTGGCGGTGGAGGCGGTGTGATCCTTCACCATCTGCGCGGCGAAGCTCTTGAGGGCCGGCGTGGTCGCCTTGTCCTGCGCGAGCTTGCCCGATTCGATTTCGAACTGGTCGCTTGCTGCCATAGTGTTGGCAAAGACCTGCGCCGTCATCCCTGCCGCATCCGCAACATTGGCATCGGTGGCCATGGTATCGTTGGCCAGCGTCTCATCGCCGAGCACCATGTCGTTGGTGGTGCCGTCAGCAATCACGGTGTCGCTGTTGTTCGTGGTCGTCCGGTCTCCGCACGCGGCGAGACCGATCAGCGCCGGCATCACCGCGCCCATCAGCAGAATCTTCTTCATGCACTCTCTCCTTCGGGGAATTGCAACGCCGTGCGACCGCGCCCGTTCCATTGCGTGGCAACGGCTCGGCGCAGGAAATGGGTGAGATCAGGGATTTTGCGCAGCGCCATCGGCCGGCGGGGTAGTCATATTCCCCGCGGACATGGTGCCGCTGGAGTCCATGCTGTTCCCGGCCATGACGTGGCCGTTCATGTCGTGCCCGTCCATGGCATGGTCGCCGGTCATGGTGCCATCGGTCGTCCCGCCGCTGCCCGCTGCGTTCGCCGGATCCTCGCCGTCGTTCGAGAACGCCATGTTGTCGTAACTGTCGTTGAGCACGACGTCGCCGTCGTTGGTGACCGGAACTTCGTCGGCACATGCCCCCGCCAACAGGAGGAGGGGCAACATCAGCATCGGAACAGACTTGTTCATGACAGGTCTCCTTCGCGGGGCAAGAACGTGCCTTGTGCGAAAGCCGTTCCCCGGCCGACCTGAGGAATTGGGCGGGCGGCCCCATGACCGCCCGCCCGAACCATCAAATGTGCAGCGCGCGACCATAGGCGGCGAGCACGCTCTCGTGCATCGCCTCGGAAATGGTCGGGTGCGGGAAGACGGTTTCCATCAACTCGGCCTCGGTGGTCTCGAGCGTCTTGCCGATGGTGTAGCCCTGGATCATCTCGGTCACTTCGGCACCGACCATATGGGCGCCGAGCAGCTCGCCGGTCTTGGCATCGAACACCGTCTTGATGAAGCCTTCGGCCTCGCCCAGCGCGATCGCCTTGCCGTTGCCGATGAAGGGGAAGCTGCCGACCTTCACTTCGTAGCCGGCTTCCTTGGCTTTCGCCTCGGTAAGGCCGACGCTGGCGATCTGCGGGTGGCAATAGGTGCAGCCCGGGATGTTGCGCACGTCCATCGCGTGCGGGTGCTTGCCCGCAATCGCCTCTACCGCGATCACGCCCTCGTGGCTGGCCTTGTGGGCGAGCCAGGGCGGCGCGGTGATGTCGCCGATCGCCCAGATCCCGTCGACGTTGGTCTTGCAGGTGGCGTCCGTCTCCAGGAAGCCGCGGTCGTTCATCGCGACGCCCAGTTCCTTGAGGCCGATGTCCGCGGTGTTCGGAACGATGCCGATCGCGACGATGACATGGCTGTACTCGCCGTCGAACGCCTTGCCGTCCCTGCCGGTGATGGTCGCCTTCACCCTGTTCGCATCGGCCGAGATCTTGTCGATCTTGGCACCGGTCAGGATCTTCATGCCCTGCTTGGTGAGCGACTTCTCGAGGAAGGCGGACACGTCGGCATCCTCGACCGGCACGATGCGGTCGATCATCTCGACCACGGTAACTTCGCAGCCCATGTCGTTGTAGAAGCTCGCGAATTCGATGCCGATCGCGCCCGATCCGATGACCAGCAGCTTCTTGGGCATCTCGGACGGCGTCATCGCGTGGCGATAGGTCCACACGCGCTTGCCGTCGGCGGGCAGGTTCGGGAGGTCGCGGGCGCGGGCGCCGGTCGCAACGATGATGTTCTTGGCCGAGAGCTCGGTCGCCTTGCCGTCCTTGTCGGTGACGGTCAGCTTGCCCTTCCCGGTCAGCTTGCCGGTGCCCATGTGGACGGCGATCTTGTTCTTCTTCATCAGGTGCGTGACGCCCTGATTGAGCTGCTTGGCGACGCCGCGCGAGCGCTTCACCACCGCATCCAGGTCCGCGCTGATCTTGTCGGCAGCGAGGCCATAGTCCTTGGCATGCTGCATATAGTGAAAGATCTCGGCCGAGCGCAGCAGCGCCTTGGTCGGGATACAGCCCCAGTTGAGGCAGATGCCGCCCAACAGCTCGCGCTCGACGATCGCGGTCTTGAGGCCGAGCTGGGCCGCACGAATCGCAGCGACATAGCCACCCGGCCCCGAGCCGAGAACGATGAGGTCGTAGGTTTCAGCCATGACTTGGTGCTTCCGTTCTGCGATTCTTATGGTTGTACGGTGTTGATCGGGCGCGGGCGCCGCTCCTCGTCGATCGCGACGAAGACGAAGCGCGCCTGGGTCACCCGGCATTGTTGCTCGACGTGGCGTCCGCGACGCCAGGCCTCGACCTCGATCGTCATCGAGGTGCGACCGGTCTTCACCAGTTCGGCATAGACCGACACCTCGTCGCCAACCGCGACGGGGGCGTGGAATTTCATCCCCTCGACCGCGATGGTGACGGCACGACCGCGGGCGTGGCGCGCCGCGACCAGCCCAGCCGCCATGTCCATCTGGCTCATCAGCCAGCCGCCGAAGATGTCCCCGTAGGGATTGGCGTCGGCGGGCATGGCGGTGACGCGCAGCGCGAGATGGCTGGCGGGCGGCATGTCAGTCATGTGCCGGACCCCCTGCATCCGCACGATATTCCGCGACCGCGCGCTGCATCTGGCGGATGCCGAGCACGAGGACCACGACCAGCGCGCCGATGGTGACCAGCTCGATGTCATCGCGCGCCGGACGGTAGGACCAGGCGGAGAGCATGCCCACGCCCACGACCGCGGCCGCACTGAGCAGGATCTGCGCCACCTCGATCGCCATTCGCATCTTCATCGACGCGCTCCGCCCAGTTCCGTCCGGCTGCGCCGGGACATCAAGCAAGCAGGCCCATCGGCTGTTCGACGAGCTGCTTGAACAGCTTGAGCATTTCGGCGCCGTCGGCCCCGTCGATCGCCCGGTGATCGAAGCTGCCGGTCGCCGTCATCACGGTTGCGACGCCGAGCGCATCGTCGACGATGTACGGGCGCTTCTCGCCCGCGCCGATCGCCAGGATCATGCCCTGCGGCGGATTGATGACCGCTTCGAACTGCTTGATCCCGAACATGCCCATGTTCGACAGGCTGGCGGTGCCGCCCTGATATTCCTCGGGCTTGAGCTTGTTGTCCTTCGCACGCGAAGCGAGGTCCTTCATCTCGGTCGAGATGCGGGCCAGGCCCTTCGACGCGGCGTCGCGGATGATCGGCGTGATCAGGCCGCTGGGCGTGGAGACCGCGACCGACACGTCGGCGCGGCTGTAGCTGACCAGCTGGTCGCCCAGGAAGGTGACGTTGCACTTCGGGCTCTGCTCGAGCGCGACGCCGAGCGCCTTGATGAGCAGGTCGTTGACCGACAGCTTCACGCCGCGCGCCTCGAGGCTCTTGTTGAGCTCGCCGCGCAGCTTGAGCAGCGCGTCGAGACGGACGTCGACGGTCAGATAGATGTGCGGGACCGTCTGCTTCGACTCGGTGAGGCGGCGCGCGATGGTCTTGCGGATGTTCGAGAGCTTCGAAACCTCGTGCGGGATCGATTCGTCGTACCAAACCGCCTTGGTCTCCTGGCTTGGCGTAGCACCACCGGCGGGGGCGCTCGCCGCGGGAGCCGCGGTGCCGGCCGCAGAGGCTGCCGGTGCGGCCTGGCCGGGCTTCGCGCTCTCGACGTCGGCCTTCACGATGCGGCCGTTCGGGCCGGAGCCCGCAAGCGCTGCGAGGTCGATACCCTTTTCGGCGGCGAGGCGACGGGCGAGCGGGCTTGCCTTCACGCGGCTGCCGCTGCTGGCCGGGGCTGCCGGTGCGGCAGCGGGCTTGGCTTCGGCCTTTGCCTCGGCAGGGGCCGGAGCCGCCGCCGGAGCGGGTGCTGCCGCCGGCGCAGGCGCTGCCGCTGCCGGTGCCTCCACCGAGCTGGGGTCCTCACCCTCAGCCGCGAGGATCGCGATGGCCGTGCCGACCTTCACATTGTCCGAGCCCTCGGGCACCAGGATCTTGGCGATGACACCTTCGTCGACCGCCTCGAACTCCATCGTGGCCTTGTCGGTTTCGATCTCCGCCATCAGGTCGCCAGAACGAACGGTGTCGCCCTCTTTCACCAGCCACTTGGCGAGGGTTCCCTCCTCCATGGTGGGGGAAAGCGCGGGCATCTTGATTTCGATCGACATGGGTACAGCTGGATCCTCTCGGGGCTCTGCCCTTCCTTTGCCGTCACAGCCGCACCGGTCAACCCCGTGGACTTGCGCGAACGCTGCCGTGCCGTCACGCTTGAAACCAAAGGGGAGCGTTTTCGATGCGTACATATCTGGTCGTAATCGACGAAAGTCCGGAATCGCAGATCGCGCTGCGCTTTGCCGCGCGTCGTGCGGTGAAGACCGGCGGTTCCGTTGAAATCCTGGCGCTGATCGAGCGGCCGGAGTTCGTCCAGTGGGGTGGCGTCATGGCGACCATGGAACAGGAAACGCAGCAGCGCGCCCAGGGGCTGGTCGCGGCCGCAGCCGGTACGTTGCTGGAGGAATCGGGCCTCAAACCCGCCCTCACCGTGCGCGAAGGCGACGGCCCCGCGATCGTGCGCGAGATGATCGCGAGCAACCCCGACATCGCCGCACTGGTGCTGGGGGCAGCGGCCAGCGGCGCGCCGGGGCCGCTGGTCAGCCACTTTTCGGGCACCGACGCGGGGACGCTGCCGGTTCCCGTGATGATCATCCCGGGCAGCCTGGACCGGGACGCGATCGATCGGCTGAGCTGAAACACCGCGCTTGAGCCGCCGCGCAATCGCGGCCACACCCTGCGCCATGCGAACCCTTTTCCTGCTGCCGCTGCTGGCGCTCTCCCTCCCTGCCGCCGCGCGGGAGGCCCCGAGGCCCGAACGCCTGAAGGCCGATGTCGAGAAACTGGTGTCGTTCGGGACCCGCCACACCCTGTCCTCCCCGGACGATCCGGTACGCGGCATCGGCGCGGCGCGGCGCTGGTTCGCCAACGAGATGGACCGCATCGGCCAGGCGTGCGGCGGCTGCATCACGGTCGCCAACATCGCCCGCAACTTCACCGGCCCGCGCGCACCGAACGGCGTGCAGGTGGTCGACGTGCTCGGGTTCCAGCAGGGCCGCGACCCCAAGCGCGTCGTGATCGTGATGGGCCATATCGACAGCCGCGTGACGGACGTCATGGACATCACCAGCGATGCTCCGGGCGCCAATGACGACGCATCGGGCGTAGCGCTGGTGCTGGAGGCGGCGCGCATCCTGTCCAAGGAAAAGTTCGACGCGACCATCATCTATGCAGCGCTCTCCGGCGAGGAGCAGGGGCTGTGGGGCGGCGAGTTGCTGGCGGATACGGCGCGGGAACGCGGCTGGACGGTCAGCGCAGTGCTCAACAACGACATCGTCGGCAACACCGTGGGGGTCGACGGCCGCCGAGTGGCGGATCGCGTGCGCGTTTTTTCCGAAGGGATCCGCAGCTCCGAATCACTCGAGCAGCAGATAGCGCGCCGCGCCGCCGGTGGCGAGGATGACGGCCCCAGCCGGTCGCTCGCCAAGGCGATCGACGGGCTTGCCGGGACCGTGCCGGGCGGCGTCGATGCCGTGCTGGAGCGGCGGCCCGATCGCTTCGGCCGCGGCGGCGACCACGAGCCCTTCCTGAAGCTGGGCTATCCGGCGGTGCGCTTCTCAGTCGGAGTCGAGAATTACGACGCGCAGCACCAGAACCTGCGGACCGAACAGGGTCGCGTCTATGGCGACACCGTGGACCGGATGGACTTCCCCTATCTGGCGAAGGTGACGGCGCTGAACGTCGCCACGCTCGCCCGGCTGGCGGCGGCGCCCGCCGCGCCCGAAGGCGTATCGATCGCGGGCGCGCTCAGCACCGATACCAATGTGCGGTGGCAGCCGGTTGCCGGGGCGGCGGGCTATCGCGTCCGCTGGCGTCGCAACGACGCGCAGGACTGGTCCGACGCCGTCGATGTGCAGGGCACGAGCCATGTGCTGAAAGGCGTGATCGTCGACGACAATTTCGTCGGGGTGTCGGCGCTGGCGAAGGATGGCAGCGAGAGCCTGGTGAGCTTTGCCGGGCGAGCGCCACGCGGCTGAGGCAGCGTACCCGGCAAAGAACGGGCCGCTAAAAGCGGCCCGAGGCACCATGTTGTTTAGGGAAACATGCGCCGGAAACCGGCGCCCTGGGGTATGAACGGGCCAGTATAAACCCAGGCTTAACGGCTGCGGCCCGACCGGCAACTTCCGACCCGGCGGACGGTAAATTCGTCCTGGAACGGCAGGCCCGACGCGATCCCCTGGGTCTCCACGGTGATCGAATGGGAGGTATCCACCGTGATCGTCGTGCGACCATGCCCGGCACCCGGGCAGGTATAGTGCACCGTTGCCCGATTGGGCTGGTCATCGATGACGAAGCGGGAGCATTGCGCGCCCGCATGCTTCAGCTGAACCAGAGCCGACACGTCCCGCAGGCAGAGGTTCTGCCCGCCGGTCTTTTCGCCGCGTTCCCGTACCAGCCACTGTCCGGATTCAATCGACTGGGTTGCCTTCAACCCAGGACCCGGCGCCAACGCTACGGCCGACACAGAGCAAAGCCCCGCCGCCAATGCGAACGCCATGGCGCGACCTGCGCCCCCACCCCTCATACGCCACCTTCTGTTTACCGCCGCAGCGGCAGCGCCCCCGCGGCGGATGTGGGGAGCGACTGCCGCTGTTGCAACATTGTCAGGAAGCGATCGCCTCGAACGACACCGGGAATTTGGTGGCGCAAAAGGCACAGTCGACCGTGATCAGGCCATTTTCATCCGCCATCTCGCGACGCTCCTCTTCCGGGAAGCGGGCCAGCACCTCCTGGATATAGGTGACGTCGCAGCGACAGCCGCGCGACAACTTGAGGTCACTGAGCACGCGCACTTCGCGCTCTTCGTTGAACAGCCGCCAGATCAGCGTTTCCAGCGGAAGCGCGGTGTCGGTCAGTTCATCGGCACCCATGGTCGCGCCCAGCGCCTCGACATGCTGCCACTGCGGATGATCGAGCCGGGTGTGGAGGCGATCGCGCCCCTCCTCCCCATCGGGCAGGTGCTGCAGGAACAGGCCGCCGGCAATGCACCGGCCCTCGGCATCGTGGCCGACGGCCAGCCGCACGAGGCTGGGGATCTGTTCCGACTGCAGGAAGTAGCTTTCGGCGGCAGCGCCCAGCGATTCGCCGTCGAGCGGAACGATGCCCTGATAGCGCTCGCCGGTGACCGCCTGGTCGAAGGTGATCGCCAGATAGCCCTTGCCGAACAGCGCGAACAGCGTGGGCTCCTCGGGCAGTGC
This sequence comes from Sphingomonas sp. 3-13AW, assembly GCF_049311085.1. Taxonomy (NCBI): domain Bacteria; kingdom Pseudomonadati; phylum Pseudomonadota; class Alphaproteobacteria; order Sphingomonadales; family Sphingomonadaceae; genus Sphingomonas; species Sphingomonas sp. 3-13AW. The sequence continues at coordinate 149,470 of NZ_JASNVZ010000006.1, forward strand.
GGCGAGCCGCTCTGCGTCATAGTCCACATAGCCGCGCAGCTCGCCGCCCTTGAAGTCGCAGACCATCAGCCGGATCACGCCGCTTTCGGTCTGTGCCTGGAGCGTGAGCTGGCCGTCCTCCCCCTTCAGCGTGGAGCCGAGCAGCGCCGTCAGCGCAAGCGCCTCGGCCAGCAGCTTTTCGATCGCGGGCGGGTAGGCATGGGCCGAGAGAATCGAATTGAGCACCGGACCCAGCCGAGTCAGCCGGCCGCGGGCGTCCTGGTCGGGAATGGTGAAGCCGATCGCGCGGTCGAAATCGGGGACGGTGGGTTCCTGCATGTCGTTTACCGTTCGGGCTGAGCTGTGCGAGCCCTGCCCTTCCCCTTCCGCCCGCATGGGAGAAGAAGAGCGGCCCCGGTGGCGGGGCGAAACGGCGCTCGTGGATACTGCGCTAAGATAGGAAGCGCGGCGCGTTCGGCAATGTTCGCCGCGCCGCCGCGCCCTTGCGCCTCAGCCGATCTGGCCGAAGCACCAGCGCAGCACCGACTTCTGCGCGTGCAGGCGGTTCTCCGCCTCCGGCCAGATCAGCGACTGCGGCCCGTCGATCACGGCCGGCACCACTTCCTCGCCGCGGTGCGCGGGCAGGCAATGGAGGAACTTGGCGTCGGGCTTGGCCGCCGCCATCAGCGCCTCGGTAACCTGGAAGGGCGCCATTGCCGCGAGCTTCGCCTCGGCATGGGCCTGTCCCATCGAGATCCAGGTGTCGGTGACGATCACGTCGGCGCCGGTCACTGCCTCGATGGGATCGCGGGAGATCCGCGCGCGGGCGCCGGCTGCCTCCAGCACCTCGGGCGCGGGATCGAAGCCCTCGGGACATGCAGCCACCACGTCGAAGTGCATCAGCGCGCCTGCCTCGATGATCGAGTGGAGCACGTTGTTGCCATCGCCCAGCCATGCCCATTTACTGCCGGGCAGCGCCTGTCCGGCCTCGATCACCGTCAGCAGGTCGGCCATGATCTGGCAGGGGTGCGAATTGTCGGTGAGGCCGTTGATGACGGGCACGCTCGCATAGGCCGCCATTTCCGCCAGCTTGGCGTGATCGTCGGTGCGCACCATGATGGCGTCGCAATAGCCCGAGAGCACGCGCGCGGTGTCGGCCACCGTCTCGCCACGGCCGAGCTGAGTCGTCGCGCTGTCGAGGATCACCGCGGTCCCGCCGAGCTGGCGCATGGCCATGTCGAACGAGACGCGCGTGCGGGTCGAGGACTTCTCGAACACCATCGCCAGCGTGTAGCCGGCAAGCGGCGCGTCGGCGTCGGCGCGCCCCTTGGGAAAGCCGGCGCGGGCCTGCTTGCGGTCCAGCGCGTCGGCAAGCATCGCGGCGATGCCGTCGGCACCGGCGGAGGAGAGGTCGAGGAAGTGACGGGTCTGGGTCATGGCAAAGGCCCCTGGATGTCGCGCCCGCGGCCCGCTCCGTCGGAGGAGCGCGCCGTCGGGCCGGACGGATCGATGGTCAGGCGGTACGGATCAATCGTCGGCGAGCGGCACGAAGGTGCGCGCACCGGCAGAGAGCTTTTCCACCGCCTCTGCGATGTGGCTCTCGTCGATCACGAGCGGCGGCAGCACGCGGACGACGTTGCCACCCGCCGATACGGTCAGCAGCTGGTGATGGTCGCGCAGATGCGCCACGAACTCGCGAGCATCGGCCTTGAGCTTGATGCCGAGCATCAGCCCCTTGCCGCGAACTTCCTCGAACAGATGGTCGTGGTTGGGGATCATCTGCTCGAGCGCCGAGCGGAGGCGCTCACCCATCTGCTTCACATGATCGAGGAAGCCCGGCTCCAGCATCACGTCGAGCACGGCCTGGCCCGCCGCCATCGCCAGCGGGTTACCGCCATAGGTCGAGCCGTGGGTGCCAAAGACCATGCCCTTGGCCGCTTCCTCGGTCGCGAGGCAGGCGCCCAGCGGAAAGCCGCCGCCAATACCCTTCGCCACCGACATGATGTCGGGCGTGACGCCATATTGCTCGTGCGCGAAGAAGGTGCCGGTCCGGCCATAGCCGCACTGCACTTCGTCCAGCACCAGCAGCAGGCCGTGTTCGTCGCAGGCCTTGCGCAGGCCCTGGAGGAACTCCGGCGTCGCGGCCATCAGCCCGCCCTCGCCCTGGATCGTCTCGACCAGGAAGCCGGCGGTCTCGTCGTCGATCTTGGCGAGCGCGCCTTCCAGGTCGTTGAACGGCACATAGTCGAAGCCCGGCAAGAGCGGCTCGAACCCGTCGCGCATCTTGGGCTGGTCGGTCGCCGAGATCGCGCCGAGCGTGCGCCCGTGGAAGGCGTTCTGGAAGGTGATGAGCTTGTGCCGCTGCGGATTGCCGTTGGCAAAGTGATAGCGGCGCGCCGCCTTGATCGCGCACTCGACCGCCTCGGCACCCGAGTTGGTGAAGAACACGGTGTCGGCAAAGCTGTTGTCGACGATGCGCTGCGCCAGCGCCTCACCCTGCGGGCTGCCATAAAGGTTAGACACGTGCATCAGCGTGGCGGCCTGATCGGCGATCGCCTTTACGAGATGCGGGTGACCGTGCCCGAGCGCGTTGACGGCGATGCCGGCGGCGAAATCGAGATAGCGGGTGCCGTCTTCGGAGAAGAGATAGCTGCCCTCGCCTCGCACCGGGCGCACACCGCACCGTGGGTAGACGGGCATGAGCGCGGTGATCGACATCGAACGGCCTCCTTCAGACTGAGCAAAAAGCTCCAGAAACGCGAAAGGGCGGCCCAGCCAGGCCGCCCTTGCATTGCTCTACGCGCGACCGGCGATGCCGGTCAACACCATCGGTCTGCGGGCAGGCTCAGCTCTTGGTCTTCCACCCGATCGCAAGCAGCCGATAGGCGATGACGGCGAGCACCACGTCCGCGGCCAGGATGAACAGGCTGCCGACCAGGACGGGCGAATCGGCGGTGCCGATGAAGCCGTAGCGGAAGCCCGAGATGATGTAGAAAAAGGGGTTGGCGTGGCTGATCGCCTGGAAGGTCGGCGACAGACGGTCGACCGAATAGAAGGTGCCCGACAACAGGGTCAGCGGCCCGACCACGAAATTCTGGACCGCGGCCGCGTGATCGAACTTCTCCGCCCAGATCGACGTCAGCACGCCGATCAGCGCGAGGAAGATCGAGCCCAGCAGGCCAAACCACAGGATCGCCCACAGATGCTGCGGCGTCACGTGCACGCCCGGCCAGAACGCCATCGCGAGCCACACCGCACCCCCGACCAGGAATGCACGCGTGACCGCGCCGGCGGTCAGCGCCGCGAGCAGCTCCCCCGTCGACAGCGGCGGCATCAGGTAATCGACGATCGTGCCCTGCATCTTGCCCACCAGCAGCGAAAAGCTGGCGTTGGCATAGGCGTTGGTGAGCATGCCCATCACGATCAGGCCCGGCGCCAGGAAATCGGCAAAGGCGACGGTCCCGTCCCCTACCGGGACAGCTCCGCGAGCGCCCAATGCGGTGGTGAACACCACCAGATACAGGAGGGTCTGGATGGCCGGCGCCCAGATCGTCTGGAGCTGCACCTTGAAGAAACGGCGCACCTCCTTGATATAGAGGGCACGCAAGCCGCCCCAGTTGACGTTCCGGATGACTGGAACACCAGGGTCGGACATCCTGTTTTCGGGTGCGGGGGGCTGATCGGCCATAGGCGCCGCCTAGTCGCTGGCGCTGCGGCCCGCAACCCGCGCCTGAACACGAGTGGGGAATGACGACGAATGAGTTGGACCGACGAACGCATCGCCAAGCTGAGCAAGATGTGGGAGGCCGGGCAGACGGCGAGCCAGATCGCCGAGGAACTGGGCGGCATCAGCCGTAACGCGGTGATCGGCAAGGCCCATCGCCTGGGTCTCCAGTCGCGCCCCTCGCCGGTCCGCGCCCATGATCCCGAGGCGAAGAAGGCGGCCGCAGCCGCGGCGGCACCCGCTGCCGCACCGGCGCCAGAGGCACCGGTGGTCGAGCAGGTCGAGGCGGCTCCCGCCCCTGCGCCGGAGCCGGTCAAGGCAGCGCCTGTCGCCAAGCCTGAGCCCGTGCGCGCCGCCCCCGCCGAGATCGAGGCAGAGGATGCCGTCGAGGAAGACGACGATGCAGCGCCCGCACCGGCGCCGTCGCGCCCCGAAGTCACGATGCGCTCGGTCGGCCCCGGCGGGTTCCTCCGCCAGAACCCGGGCGAGAACAGCGCCCCGATCACGCCCGCGCCGCCGCGCCGGCTGGTGCCCGCGCGGCCCAGCGACGCGATCGCCGGCAAGACGACGCTGCTCGACCTCAACGACCGCATCTGCAAGTGGCCGATCGGGCATCCGGGTGAGCCGGACTTTCACTTCTGCGGCGACAAGGTGAACCCCGGTTTCCCCTATTGCGTCGCGCATTGCGGCCACGCCTATCAGGCGCAGCTGCCGCGCCGCGACCGCCGTCCGCCGCCGCCGCTGCCCTATGGCGGCCCGCGGGTGCGCTGATCGAAGGTTGAGACATGGATCGCCCCGGAAGCTGCTTCCGGGGCGATCTCGTTTGGGTCGGCGACAGGGGAGCGGGGGATGCGGCGATTCGGTTGGATGATGACGCTGGCGCTGCTGGGCGCGCCGCTGGCCCCGCCGGCACTGGCCGCGGGACCGGACATCGGCGCCGACCTGGAGCACTTCGACTATCCCTATCCGGTCCGCTGGTTCGAAACGCGCGCGCAGGGTGCGCCGGTGCGGATGGCGTATCTCGACGTGGCGCCGATAGCGGCATCGAACGGCACCACCGTGGTGCTGCTCCACGGCAAGAACTTCTGTGCGGCGACGTGGGGCGAGACCATCCGCGATCTTGCCGCACGCGGCTATCGCGTGATCGCCCCCGACCAGATCGGCTTTTGCAAATCCTCGAAGCCCGAGGGTTTTCAGTATAGCTTCCATGCGCTCGCCAACCTGACGGCGGCGCTGCTCGACCGTGCGGGCACCGGGCGGGTGGTGATGGTCGGCCATTCCACCGGCGGCGTGCTGGCGACCCGCTTTGCCCTGCTCTACCCCAGCCGCGTGTCGCAGCTGGTGCTGGTAAACCCTTTGGGCCTCAACGACACGCTTGCGGAAGGGGTGCCCTACACGCCGCTGGACGGCCTGCGCGCGGAGGAGGCGAAGACCAGCGCGGGCTCGATCAAGGCCTATCAGCTGCGCAACTATTACAACGGCCGGTGGCGCCCCGCCTATGACCGGTGGGTGGCGATGCTGGCCGGGCAATATGCGAGCGCCGACGGCGCCAGGGTGCGCGAGGCGCAGGCCCGGCTTTCCGACATGATCGAGACCCAGCCCGTGGCGGCCGAACTGCCGCGCGTCGGCGTTCCGGTCACGCTCATCATTGGCCAGCTCGACAAGACCGCGTTCCGCGCGAACACGGCGCCGGAAGCGCTGCGGGCGAAGGTTCGCACGGTGCCCCAGGCGGCGGAATCCGCGGTGAAGGCGTTTCCCAGCGCACGGCTGGTGCGGCTGCCCACCCTGGGCCACGCGCCGATGGTGGAGGACCCCGCGACCTTCCACCGCGCGCTCGCCCACGCGATTCGGAACTGATCATGGCCGGCTTGCTTTGCGCGCGCCCGTTCCGCGTACTATAGCTGTTCCATGGCAGAAGACCTGTTCGCTTCCCCCTCCACGACCACCCCCAACAACAGCTACGACGCCTCGTCGATCGAGGTGCTCGAGGGCCTGGAGCCGGTTCGCCGCCGGCCCGGCATGTACATCGGCGGCACCGACGAGCGCGCGCTGCACCATCTCGCGGCCGAAGTGCTCGACAATGCGATGGACGAGGCGGTGGCGGGACATGCCACCCGGATCGAAGTCACGCTGGAGGAAGGCAATCGCCTGACCATCGTCGACAATGGTCGCGGCATTCCGGTCGATCCGCACCCGCGCTTTCCGGACAAGTCCGCGCTGGAGGTGATCCTCTCCACCCTGCACTCGGGCGGCAAGTTCGCGGGTAAGGCCTATGCGACGTCGGGCGGTCTGCACGGCGTTGGCATCAGCGTCGTCAACGCGCTGTCGTCTGACACGGTGGTAGAGGTCGCGCGCGACCGGCAGCTTTATCGCCAGCGGTTCGCCCGCGGGCAGACGCTGGGGCCGCTCGAGCAGGTCGGCGCCGCCCCCAACCGGCGCGGTACGTCAGTGACGTTCACGCCGGACACCGAAATCTTTGGCGACATGCTGTTCAAGCCCGCGCGGCTGTACAAGCTCGCCCGGTCCAAGGCCTATCTGTTCGCCGGCGTCGAGATCCGCTGGCACTGCGCCCCCTCGCTGATCACCGACGACACACCGGCGGAGGCAGTGTTCCAGTTCCCGGGCGGCCTCGCCGACCATTTGCGCGAGCAGGTCGCCGGCCGCGAATGCGCGACGTCCGACTTCTTCGCGGGTGCGCAGGAATTCCCGGATTCGCAGGGTCGCGTCGAGTGGGCGGTCGCCTGGCCGCTGTGGTCGGACGGCAGCTACAGCTGGTACTGCAACACCATCCCGACGCCCGATGGCGGCACCCATGAGCAGGGCCTGCGCCAGGCGCTCGTGCGGGGCTTGCGCGGCTTTGGCGAGCTGGTCGGGCAGAAGAAGGCGAAGGACCTTACCGCCGACGACGTGCTGACGGGCTCGGAGCTGATGCTGTCGGTGTTCGTGCGCGATCCGCAGTTCCAGAGCCAGACCAAGGACCGGCTGACCTCCCCCGACGCCACGGCGCTGGTTGAAAAGGCGGTGCGCGACCATTTCGACCATTATCTCTCCGACAACATGGAGCGCGGCAAGGCGCTGCTCGGCTATGTGCTGGAGCGCATGGACGAGCGCCTGCGCCGCAAGCAGGAGCGCGAGGTCAAGCGCAAGACGGCGACCTCCGCACGCAAGCTGCGCCTGCCGGGCAAGCTCACCGACTGCGCCGCCGACGATCCCAAGGGGACCGAGCTGTTCATCGTCGAGGGCGACTCGGCCGGCGGCAGCGCGAAGCAGGCCCGCGACCGCAAGACCCAGGCGATCCTGCCGATCCGCGGCAAGATCCTGAACGTGGCCAGCGCCACCAGCGCGAAGATCCTGGCAAACCAGGAGATCGCAGACCTGATCCAGGCGCTGGGCTGCGGCACGCGCAAGGACTGCGACCCCAGCCACCTGCGCTACGAACGCATCGTGATCATGACCGATGCGGACGTCGACGGGGCGCATATCGCCACGCTCTTGATGACGTTCTTCTTCCAGGAGATGCCGGAGCTGGTGCGGCAGGGGCATTTGTTCCTGGCCCAGCCGCCGCTCTATCGCCTGACGGTGGGGGCCAAGAGCCTCTACGCCCGCGACGACGCGCACCGCGCCGAGCTGGAGCGCACGGTGTTCAAGGGCAAGAAGGTCGAGGTCGCTCGCTTCAAGGGCCTGGGCGAGATGAACCCCATGCAGCTGCGCGAGACCACCATGGACCCCAAGACGCGCTCAATGATCCGCATCACCCTGCCCCAGGAATATGAGGAGCGCGCAGGCGTAAAGGATCTGGTCGACCGCCTGATGGGCAACAATCCCGCCCACCGCTTCGCCTTTATCCAGGAGAATGCGGCACGGCTGGACGAAGAAGTCATCGACGCCTGAAATGCAGGTGACAGCAAGGCCATAGACTTGATAGCCTCAACATCTGGACTCCCCACGGCGAGGTCTTGCGATGTTGCGAACTGCATGTGACGACGGGACTAAGCCTGCCTTCGCCTTACTTGATGTGAGTTGAGCGGTTGCGGATCGATCGCTGGCGCCATGGCGCGACCCTTGCCCTCGCACTGGTTCTCGGAGCGCCCGTCGTGGCCCAGACTCCGCCCGGCCCCGCCCCGGCGCCAAACCGCGTGACCGCGTCTCCGGAACTGCAGGAACGGGCTCAATCGTTGGCCGCCGCGATTATGGGGACGATTGCCTATGATCGTTATTTCGCGCCGCTGTTCCGGTCCGAGATCCCGGAATCCGCGTTCGCGCAGGTTCGCGACCAGCTGGTTGGGGCACTTGGAAAGCCGACACGGCTGGAGTCGCTGACTCCCCTTAGCGCGCATGTCGCGGACTTTCGGCTCGGCTTCGAGCGGGGGAGTGCGGTGGGTCAGATCGTGGTCGATCCCGCCGCGCCGCATCAGGTGACAGGACTGCGGATCACCAGCACCGAGTTGCGGGAGGCGCCGGAGGCGAGCATCCAGGCGGTGGTGGATGCGCTGAAGGCGCTGCCGGGGGGGACCGGCTTTGCCCTGGCGCGGCTGGACAACGGCGGGCCGGTCCGGCTGGCGGCGCATGCCCCGGCGACACCTTTTGCGATCGGATCGACGTTCAAGCTGCTGATCCTGGCCGAACTGGTCCGCGCGACCAACGCGGGGGAGCGCGACTGGGACGATATGGTGACGCTCGACGGCAGTGCTCTGCCGGCAGGCGGCTATACCGCCAAGCCCGCGGGAACGCGCGTCTCGCTGCGCGAGCTCGCGACCCAGATGATCTCCGTCAGCGACAACTCCGCGACCGATATCCTGCTGCACGCGCTGGGCCGAGAGAAGGTCGAGGCGATGCTGCCGGTGGTCGGCATCCGCGATGCCGAGGGACGCAACCTGCCCTTCCTGGGCACGCTGGAGATCTTCAAGCTGAAAGGCGTAGAGGGCGGCACGCTAGGACGGCGGTGGGAGACAGCGGACGTGTCCGCGCGCCGTGCGCTGCTCGCGGGGCCCGTTGCCCAGGCGCCGGCGTCGGCGATCCCGGCCGCGCTGTTCCAGGATCGCAAGCCCATCCGCATCGCGACCATCGAATGGTTCGCCTCCCCCGACGACCTGCTGCGGGTGATGGACTGGCTGCGGCGCAATACCGAGGGGGAGGATGGCGAGGCCGCACGCGCCGTCCTGTCAAAGAACCCGGGCCTCGGCCCGGGCAGCGCCGCGCGCTGGGACTGGATTGGCTACAAGGGCGGGTCCGAGCCGGGGGTGATCAACATGACGCTGCTGATGCGCGCCAAGTCCGGCGAATGGTACGCGATGGCGGGGAGCTGGAACAATCCCGAGGCGGCGGTGGACGAAGCGCGCTTCGTCGCGCTGATCAACAAGGCGGCAGCGCTCGCAACCCCGTGAGGACGCGGGCGGCGGAGCAAATCGAGCCTAACCGATCCGCCGGGCCTCTGCGCTGGAGCGGCTGAGGCCCGGCTGATTTTCGTCGGCGGAGGCGCAGCTCAGGCCTTGGCCTCGTCCCCGTCCTCTTCCGGCGCGTTTCGGGCGCGCTTGCGCTCGGTGAACCAGATGCCGATCAGCGCCACTTCGTAGAGCAACACCAGCGGGATCGCGAGCAGCAGCTGAGATCCCACATCGGGTGGGGTCAGCACCGCTGAGACGACAAAAGCTCCGACGATCGCGTAACGGCGGGCGGAGATCAACTGCGCACGCGTAACGATACCGGCGAGTTCCAGCAGCATCAACAACACCGGCAGCAGGAACGCCAACCCGAACGCGAACAGGAACTGCATCACGAACGAGAGGTAGTTGGCGACGGAAGGCAGTGCCTCCTGCTCCACCCCGCCCATATTGCCCTGGTAGCCGAGCAGGAAATGCAGCGCGACGGGGATCGTCACGTAATATGCGAGCGCCGCCCCCAACAGGAACAAGACCGGCGTCGCGAGCAGGAAGGGGAACAGCGCCTTCTTCTCGGAACGGTACAGCCCAGGCGCCACGAACTGCCACAGCTGGTTCGCGATGACAGGGAACGACAGCATCATGGCCGCGAAGAAGGCCACCTTCACCTGAACGAAGAAGCCTTCGAAAATCTGGGTAAAGATGATCCGCTTCTGCCCGGCGGCCAGCAACGGCTGGACCAGGAAGGCGAAGATCTGCTCGGCGAAATAGAAGCTGACCGCGAACGCGAGCCCGATCGCGAGCAGCGAATAGATCAGGCGTCGACGCAGTTCGATCAAATGGTCGAGCAGCGGCGCCTGGCTGTCGTCGATATCCCTCACGAAGCCGCCTTTCCATCCAGTGCGGGCGACTGCGCGGGACGATCATCCTCGCCCGCCGGTTCGACGTGCGGCTTTTCCACCATCACGGGTGCGTCCTGTGCGTCGACGGCCGGCTCCGGTGTATCGACGGCCGGGTCCGGCGTCGCAGGCGAAACAGTGGTGCCCTCGGGTGCAGCAAGGCTGTCCGCGGTGCTCTCGATGGCCGGATGCTCCCGCAGGATGCGGGCGTTTTCTTCCGCCCACTTCTTTTCCATCTCGGCCAGTTCCGCCTCACGCACCATCGCATCGAAGCCGGAACGGAACTGGCGTGCGACACCGCGCGCCTTGCCGACCCATTGGCCGACGAAGCGCATCGCCTTGGGTAAGTCCTTCGGGCCGATCACCAGCAACGCCACCACGGCCACCAGCATCAGCTCGGTCGGAGCGATATCGAACATTCAGCGCCCGTTCGCGTCGAGGGGCGCGCCGGGCGCGCCCGTCAGGGTCAGGATCAGCGGTCGTCGCGCGTGCGGTCGGCGTCGCGGACCGGATCGACGATCGGGTCGCGCACCGGGTCACGCGGGGTCACCACGTCGGCATCGACGGCGCGGTTGACGTCGCTGCGCTGTTCCAGCCGGGTCTGACGTGCCGGCGGCACATCATCATCGTCCTCGGCCATGCCCTTTTTGAAGCTCTTCAGGCCCTTGGCCACGTCGCCCATCATGTCGGAAAAGCGGCCCTTGCCGAACAACAGAAGCACGATGATCCCGACGATCAGCCAATGCCAGATGCTAAGACCACCCATTGTCACTCTCCATTACGCACGTTGGCGCTCATTTAGTCGCTCTCGTCGCCGCTTTCCAGTTCGCCCGCAAGGGCTACGTCGATCGGGTCGAGCAGACCCGCGGCACGAAGGTCGTCCATGCCGGGCAGATCGCGGCGACTGCGCAGGCCGAAATGGCTAAGAAATTCGGGGGTTGTCGCATAGGTGAGCGGCCGCCCCGGCACTTCGCGCCGACCCGCGGGCCGTACCCAGCCGGCCTCCATCAGCACGTCGATGGTGCCCTTTGCGACCTGAACCCCGCGAATTGCCTCGATCTCGGCGCGGGTCACCGGCTCATGATAGGCGATGATCGCGAGCGTCTCGATGCCGGCGCGGGAGAGGCGGCGGGGCTCCTCCCGGTCTCGACGGAGGAAGCGGGCGAGGTCGGGCGCGGTCTCGAAATGCCAGCGGTCGCCCCGGCGAACGGGAGCGATGCCGCGACCGGCATAATCCTCGACCAGCTGTTCCAGGGCGCGGGGCACGTCCGCCCCCTCCCCCACATAGGCGCGGATGGCGGCGACGCTCATGGGGCTTTCGGCCGCGAACAGCACCGCCTCCACCGCGCGTACGAGTTCGTCGGGGGCAGCGCTCATCGGATCGCCCGGATTCGCAGGGGTGCGAAGGGGGCGCTCTGGTCGAGCTCCACCCTGCCCTGGCGCGCGAGCTCGAGCGCGGCGACGAAGCTGGATGCGAGCGCGGAGCGCCGGAAAGCGGCGTCCGCGTCCTCGGGAAGGAAGCGTTCGAGGACCGTCCAGTCGAGGTGGCTGCCGAGCATCGCGGAGACCCGCTCGATCGCGGTTTCCAGCGTCATCACCGGGCGATGCTGGACGATGTGGAGGACCGGCCGGGTGCGTGCGCTCACCCGGCCATAGGCCGCGACCAGATCGTAGATTTCCGCCTGCCACAAGGTCTGGCGCAGCACCCGCAGCCCCTCCGGCGCGCCGCGCGGAAAGACGTCGCGGCCGATGCGGTCGCGGGCGAGCAGTCGGGCGCCCGCTTCCCGCATCGCGTTCAACCGCTCCAGGCGAAGCTGCAGGCGCAGCGCCAGTTCCTCGGGATCCGGCTGCGCCTCCGGATCGCGGGGCAGCAGCAGTGCGGATTTGAGGAAGGCGAGCCACGCCGCCATCACCAGATAGTCGGCAGCGAGTTCGAGCTTCAGCGCGCGCGCCTGCTCGACATAGGTGAGATATTGTTCGACCAGCTTGAGGATCGAGATTTCGCGCAGGTCGACTTTCTGGGTGCGGGCGAGCGCGAGCAGCAGGTCGAGCGGGCCTTCCCAGCCCTCCACCTCCACCGTCAGCGTGTCGTCCGTTTCCATCGCGCTGTTAGACAGGCTCTGCCGTCCGATTGCCAGAGGCAGCGGGAACGGCGCCTCAGCCGAGTGCGAGCAGGGCGTCGCGCTTCGCGAGGAGCGCGGCGACATCTCCGATGGCTTGCGAGCGGACGACGCCCGCCATCGCCCGGTCCAGCCGCGCCCGGCTTTCGGGTGCGATTTCCCCCAGGCGACCGGCAATCTCGACCATCTCGTCCATGCGGGCCCAGCAATCGAGCACCAGGTCGCACCCGGCCGCGATCGCGGCGGATGCCTTCTCCCCGGCGGTGCCGGAGAGCGCCTTCATGTCGATGTCGTCGGTCATCAGCAGCCCGTCGAAGCCGATGCGGCCGCGGATCACGTCGGCGATGACCGTTGGGGACAGGGTGGCGGGGCGCGCCGCATCCCAGGCGCGGTAGACGACATGCGCGGTCATCCCCATCGGCGCGTTTGCGAGGGTGCGGAACGGCGCGATGTCCTGTTCCAGCGCGGCGTCATCGACGTCGACGACCGGCAGTTCCAGGTGGCTGTCGACCACGGCGCGGCCGTGGCCCGGCATGTGCTTGACGATGCCGACCACCCCGGCGCGGGCCAACCCGTCGAGTACCGCGCGACCGATCGCGGCAACCTGCATCGGTTCGGCGCCATAGGTGCGCGCGGCGACCGCGGCGGTGGTGTCGGGCTGGCGCACGTCGAGCAGGGGCAAACAGTCGACGGTGATGCCGACCTCCGCCAGCGTGTGCCCCATCGCCTCTGCATTGGCGCGGGCGGCCTCGATCGCGGATGCCGGTGCCACGTCCCAAAGCCTGGCAAAGGCGGCGCCGGCGGGAAAGGCCGGCCATTCCGGCGGCTTCATGCGGGAAACCGCCCCGCCCTCCTGGTCGATCAGGATCGGGAGGGCGTCGCGGCCCGTGAGCGCGCGCAGCGAGTCCGTCAGCGCGCGCAGCTGCGGCCGGTCGACGACGTTGCGGCCGAACAGGATGAAGCCGGCCGGTTCCGCATCGCGGAAAAAGGCGGCTTCGTCGTCGGTAAGGGCGGGGCCGGACAGGCCGAAGATCACGGGCTTCATGCCCGCTGCCTAGCCCCTAACCCCGGCCCTGAGAACCCGGGCCTGAGAAGCCCGCTATATCAGCGGGCGATGTAGCAGCCCTCGCCCGCCAGCTTGAGCTTTCCGCACAGTTCGCCCGCCTTGCCGGCATCGCCTGCGTCGACGCGCAGCCGATAGACGGTCTTGCCGTTCACCTCGGCCTGTTCGATCGAGGGATTGAGCGGCGCGAGATAGCCGAAGCGTTTGGTGAGGCGCTGCCAGCTGCTGTTGGCAACGCTCGCCTGCGGGAAGGAGCCGAGCTGCACCACCGAGCCCGACGCGGTGGCGACCGGGGCGGCGGCAACCTGGCGCGCGGGGGCGCGGGCCTGGAGATCGCCGGCAGAGGCGGGCACGGCGGCGACTACCTTGGCGGCGCCGGGCGACGGTGCGGCGACGGGCGCCTGCACGGGCGTGGGCTGGCCCACCAACGGCGCCTCGGGCACCTTGCTCAGGTCGACGCGTGCCGCACCGGCATCACGCCCCTCGCTGGTGGCAAAGACCGTGTCGCCGGTTCCTTCGACTTCCATGCCGCCGGGCGCGTCGGGCTTCACCTTATAGGGGCCCTTTTCGGCCGCGATGATCGCGCCGTTGCCGCCACCGCCGCGGGTGACGCTCGCACCGAAGTTCAGCGCGGCCCAGACGACACCGCACAGCACCGCGACACCAACGAGCACGAGCAGCAGCACCCGCCACATCGACGCCGTCGCCTCTGGCGGGGCGTCGACGCTCTCCAGCCACGGCAGACGATCCTCGTCGTGCGCATGCAGTCCCGTGGCGAGCCGTTCGGCCATCAATGCAACTCCTCGACGGCCTCGACGCCCATGATGGCGAGGCCGTTGCGGATGATCTGCCCGATTGCGTCGGCGAGGAAAAGCCGCGCGCAGGTGAGCGCAGGATCGTCCGGCTGGAGATAGCGGCGCGACGGATCGTCGTTGCCGACGTTCCAGGCTGCGTGGAATTCCGCCGCCAGATCATAGAGATAGAAGGCGATGCGATGGGGCTCACGTGCCGTTGCCGCAGCTTTCGCCACGCGCGGGAACTGGCCCGCGCGCTTCACGAGCCGCAGCTCGTCCGTATCAAGCCGGGACAGGTCGACCGCGTCGCAGGTGATCCCTGCCTCGCGCGCGCGGCGGTGGAGCGACGCGACTCGGGCATGGGCGTACTGGACGTAGAAGACCGGGTTGTCCTTCGACGCCTCCACCACCTTGGCGAAGTCGAAGTCCATCTGGGCATCGGCCTTGCGGGTGAGCATGGTGAAGCGGACGACGTCCTTGCCGACTTCCTGCACCACGTCGGCCAGCGTCACGAAGTTGCCGGCGCGCTTGGACATCTTCACCGGCTCGCCAGCGCGCAGCAGGCGCACCATCTGGACGAGCTTCACGTCGAACCGCACCTTGCCCTCGGTCAGCGCCTGGACGGCGGCGACGATGCGCTTGACGGTGCCGGCATGGTCGGCGCCCCAGATGTCGATCAGCTGGTCGGCGGTCTGCGCCTTTTGGAAATGATAGGCGAGGTCGGCGCCGAAATAGGTCCACTGGCCGTTCGATTTCTTGATCGGGCGGTCCTGATCGTCGCCAAACTGGGTCGAGCGGAACAGCGGCAGCTCGACCGGCTCCCAATCCTCGGGCGTCTCGCCCTTGGGCGCTTCGAGCACGCCGTCATAGACGAGGCCGCGCTCGCGCAGCCACGCCTCGGCCTGCTCGGGCTTGCCGGCGGCCTGAAGCTCCGCCTCCGACGAGAAGAGGTCGTGGTGGATGCCGAGCAGCGCCAGATCCTGCTTGATCATGACGAGCATGGCGGCGACCGCTTCCTTGCGGAACGTCTCCAGCCACGCGCTCTCGGGCGCGTCGACATAGCGATCGCCATATTCGGCCGCGAGCTTCTCACCGACCGGCTTCAGATAATCGCCGGGGTAGAGACCCTCGGGGATCTCGATCGTCTCGCCCAGCGCCTCGCGGTAGCGCAGGTGCGCGGACCGGGCGAGGACGTCGACCTGGCCGCCGGCGTCGTTGACATAATATTCCCGGATCACCTTGTGCCCGACGAATTCGAGCAGGCTGGCGAGTGCGTCGCCGACCACCGCGCCACGGCAATGGCCCATGTGCATCGGACCGGTCGGGTTGGCCGAGACATATTCGATGTTGACGGTCGTGCCCTCACCCATCGTCGAGCGGCCGTAGTTGCCGCCCGCCTGGATGATGCCGCGCAACTCGTCGCGCCAGCTGTCCTCGGTCAGGGTGAGATTGATGAAGCCGGGGCCCGCCACCGAGACGCTGGCGACGGTGTCGATCTTCTCAAGCTCGGGCACCAGCTTTTCGGCGAGCGCGCGCGGATTGCTGCGCGCGGGCTTTGCCAGCACCATCGCCGCGTTGGTCGACAGGTCGCCGTGGCTGGGGTCGCGCGGCGGCTCTACCGTCACGGCGCGTCGGTCCAGCCCCTCGGGCAGGTCGCCCGCAGCGACCAGCGCGTCGAGGGCAGCGTCGAGATGGGCGGCAAAGCGTGCGTAAAGCGTCATGGGGTTTCCGGTGATGAAGATCAGCCGGCCTCTAGACCAACCCCGCCCCTCACGCAAAAGCCGCGTGCGGCCAGCTCAGAAGCCTTCCGGCAGGGACACCTCGCCCACCAGTTCGCGGTAGCGCGCAATCGCGTAGCGATCGGTCATGCCGGCGATAAAATCGGCGACATGGCGGCTGCGTCCCGGCTCGTCCTCAGGCAGATCCGCGCCCCAGTCGGCGGGCATCCGCGCCGGGTCGTCGCGATAGGCGGCGAACAGCCCCGTCACCACCGTCCGCGCGGCATCCGCCGCCGCGAGCTGGGAGGGGTGGTGGTAGAGGTTGGCGTACATGAAGCGCTTGAGCATGCGCTCCTGGTCGCGAACCCGGTCGGAGAAGCCGACAAGGCAACGACCGGCGGCGCGGACGTCGGCAACGCTACCTACCCCCGAGTCGGCGATGCGGCGCCGGGTCTCGGCGATCAAGTCGTTGACCATGGCGCCGATCTGCGCGCGGATCAGCTCTCCCACCAACCGGTCGGCGGGAACGTCCGGGAACTGCGTGCGCACCTCGTCCCAGCGTTCCGCGACGATCGGCACGCCCAGCATCTGATCGAAGGTGAGCAGGCCGGCGCGCAGGCCATCGTCGATGTCGTGGTTGTCATAGGCAATGTCGTCGGCCAGCGCCGCGACCTGCGCCTCCAGCGACGACCATTCCTGCAACCGCAGCGGAAAGGCCGCGTCGGCCTCGGCAAGCGCCCAGCCCGGCCGGCGGACCGGGCCATTGTGCTTGGCCAAGCCCTCCAGCGTGTCCCAGGTGAGGTTCAACCCGCGCCAGCGCGGATAGGGACTGTCGAGCAGTGTCAGCGTGCGCAGCGTATGGCCATTGTGGTCGAAGCCCCCGACCGCCATCAGCGCATCCTTCAGCGCGTCCTCGCCCGCATGGCCGAACGGTGGGTGGCCGATGTCATGGGCCAGGCACAGCGCCTCGGTCAGGTCCTCGTTCAGCCCCAGCGAGCGCGCGATCGCGCGGCCGATCTGCGCGACCTCAAGGCTGTGCGTCAGGCGCACGCGGAAATGGTCGCCGTCCGGCGCCATGAACACCTGGGTCTTGTGGCGCAGCCGGCGGAAGCTGATCGAATGGATGATCCGGTCGCGGTCGCGCTGGAAGGCGTCGCGCGGCCCCCGGGTCGTCTCGTTGCCCTCGCTGTGGAGGCGGCCGCCGTGCGCCTGCGGGTCCGTCGCCCAGGGCGCTTGTGGTCTGGTCACTTGGGAAGCTGCTCGATCTTTTGCCCAGGCTCGCTGGTCCAGGAGAAGGCGGAAACGCCCTGCTTGGAAAGGGTGTTCACGAACGCCTGCGCCTCCTGATTGGTCTTGAACGGGCCGATCAGCAACCGGTTGGTGCCGCGGGCCGATGCGACGGAGGGGGTGCGGCCCTTCAGCGCGGGCGCCTTTGCTGCCAGGCCGCGATAGGCCTTGGGCAGGTCGGCCTTGTTGGCGCCGCCCGCGATCTGCACCCAGGCGCGCGCCGGGTCGGGCTTGGCCGCAACCGCCTTGGTGGTCTTGGCCTTGTCCTTGCCGGTGGCGGTCTTGGCGTTCGCCTTGTCCGCCGTGGGCTTGCCGGCTGCGTCCTTGTCCGTCGCCTTGCCCTTGGCTGCGGGCGATTCCTTGGCAACGGGCGCCTTGGCGGCCGGCTTGGCCGGCGCGGGCTTGGCCGGCTCGGGCTTGGCCGGCTCGGGCGTCCGGGTGGCCGCCGGGGCGGGTGCTACCGTGCCGGACGGGGCGGGCGCGGGGG